>JBBQDY010000013.1:0-24326 GCA_038320155.1 Cytophagales bacterium | reverse complement strand
AGCACATCAGGAAGCTTTAAATAGCCAAATGGAGCAAGATAAATTCATTCAGGCCATGGAAAAATTGAATCGGCAAAAAATAGTCGTCAAGCATCCAGTTCAGTTTACGCCCTTTTCCTTTCCGATTATGGTCGATCGATTGAATAGATCCTCAATCTCATCTGAAAGTATCGAAGATCGAGTGGCTAAAATCCAGGCACAATTTGCGATTCAGGATTGATTGAAGCTTTAAAAATGAATGATTAATTCAAAATTGTAGATTAAACTCCCAATTCCTTCTTATTGAAACAAAGATCACCTAGGGGTGTAAACATCAAAATCAAGCCGGACACCCAGCTTGATTTTAACATGTTTCCTAAATCTATCTAATAATTATTTAATTCTGATTTTCAGGAGATCAACTTCCCCTGATCATCCCAGGTTGCAACGGTACTTCTGTCGGCTGCTTTCAGATATACATCTAAGTATTTTTCTTCCAAGGAGAGACCATATTGGTTCATAACATCCTGAGGAACACCTTCCCAAATGTTTGGCATGTTTCCTACATATCCAATGTCTTTAAAACCGATCTCCGTGGTATAAAATCCTGATATGGTCATGTTTCTGAGCAAGTTGAAGAACTTTACCCCCGTCTCCACTTCTTTATTGGCTTTGTCTGGCCAGGCAATTTCCTCGACAATTTCCATCCTTTGGCTTTGGGATATTTCAGCAAATGGTTTGGAAAAACGCTCGTAAGATTGATAGTTGATCCACATCAAACCACCTCTAAAAGCAGTCTGATTTGCAGGTTGATCCTTCATCATAAATTCAATGTAATCGGGGACTTTGGCTTCTGAGGCACTTGCCGATACCTCATCTTTAGGAATTACGATATCTACCAAAATGCTCACCGTTGCCAGTTCCTGTTCGGTGAAAAACTTATCAGAAAGCAAGGAATTATCGCGTTGGATTTCCTCTGGAACTCTTCCGCCCGGTGTCCCTGCTATTTTCGGTGAAAGATCAGCCAGTTTTCCCTCAGGGCTACAAGCGGTCAAAATCAAGCCTGTGCCCAAAGAACCTGCGAATAAAAGCTTTAAATTTTCTCTTCTGTTCATGATTTCTGTACTTAAAGGTTTTTGCTGGTCATTTCTTTGATAATGAAATCCGAGGTTCTCCAGGAAAGTGCCAAAATGGTCCAAGTTGGATTCTTATCTGCCTGAGAGACAAATGGTCCTGCATCCACCACGAAAAGATTTTTGCAATCATGAGCTTGACAATTACTATTGAGAACAGATTTAGACGGATCATCTCCCATTCGGGTCGTGCCCACTTCGTGGATGATCCTTCCCGGAGCCAACAATCCGTATTGGGTATCAGGTCCCGGTTTGGTCCCCAGTAATTTAGCACCGGCGCCTAGCAATAATTCTTCAAAAGTATCCTGCATGTGTTTGGCTTGATTGATCTCATTATCAGTCCAATTGTAGTGAAATCGCAAGACAGGAATTCCGTATTTATCCACGGTGGTAGGATCAATTTCACAATAGTTTTCATATTGAGGAACACTTTCTCCTCTGCCTGACATGCTAACAGTACTTCCATAAAGGGCGCGTACATCTTTTTTCAATCCTTCTCCATAGCCTCCATTTGGACTTGGACTCCCAAATTGGTCCATAATATGCTTCCGGTTTGCATCCATTGATGATCCAAAACCATAAGAAGGCATATTCATTCCACCCCCATATTCGATATGATACCCCCTTGCAAAATCAAGTTTCTTATTGTCAAGCCACCAAGGCGTATACACGTGCATTCCTCCTACACCATCTTCATTGTATCTTTTGCGGTTCATCAAATCAGGAATTATTCCTGATCTGCTTGCTCCAGTTGAATCATGAAGATACCGACCAACCATCCCACTGGAGTTACCCATTCCATCGGGATGGATTTTTGATTTGGAGTTTAGCATGATTCTGGCAGATTCACAGGCTGAAGCGCCAAGAATTACAATTCTACCTTTTAGCTTGTATACCAGCATGTCTCGTTTGTCTACATAAGAAACCCCAGTTGCCTTTCCTGTATCATCCGAAGTCACTTTTCTGACCATACAATTGGTAAACAAATCCACCTGACCTGACTTCATGGCTGGCTTTACTAACACGGTGCTTGAAGAAAAATCAGCATATGCTTGACATCCCCTGTTACATTGTCTGCAGAAAAAACAAACTCCACGATCATTATTAACCGGTTTAGTTAAAATTGATAATCGGGAGGGAATGATTGGAATGTTGGTTTTTTGACCACCTTTAATCAGAAACATTTCATGAAGCCTAGGTTTCGGAGGCGGCAAGAAATTACCATCAGGTTCATTTCTAATTCCTTCTTTGGACCCAAATACGCCAATTAGCTTATCTACTTTATCATAGTAGGGCTTCACATCCTCGTAACCTATAGGCCAGTTGTCCCCTAGCCCGTCAATGCTACATCTTTTGAAATCATCCGGACCGAATCTCAAGGAAATCCTTCCCCAGTGATTTGTCCTACCTCCAACCATTCTGGAACGGAACCAATCGAACTTAGTACCATTCTTTCGGGTGTAAGGCTCTCCTTCAATATCCCAGCCTCCAATGGCAGCATCAAAATCACCAAAAGGCCTAATTTGTGTACTTGCACCTCTCCTTGGTGATTCCCACGGTGGTCTAAGTTGTGTTCTATCTTCTTCTTTTGCAGGATCCCAATCTCCACCGGCTTCCACTACTGCTATCGAAAGCCCAGCTTCTGCAAGGATTTTAGTAGCCATCCCACCTCCTGCTCCTGAGCCAACAATAATCACATCATAGGAGTCCTTACTTGGTTTTATTTGAAAACTCATTTTATTATTTTTTATAAGGTTTTAATAATTTCTTCGGGAGGAATCCCGAAAGGATACTTATTACTTTCAAAAACAGACAATTTTTAATTCCTTATACTTCCCAGCCTTTTCTGTATTTGCGGCTCAAATGTTTTTCTGCTTCTGGGTAATTGGAAATTTTCATCATTTTTGCGTCCCACTTAAGGACTTTTTGGGGTTCTCTGATGGCAACTGTACCAAGGATAATGGCCTCCGTCATAGGACCCGATTGGGCAAAGTGACTTTCTGTTTTTGTTTTGCCTAGACATGCATCAACAAAGTGATGGTAGTGATCCCTTTCCTCCATTTCCGGATATTGGACTTGCTGAAATTTACTTTCAGGCAAGAGGATAGGTAATTCTGTATGTGGAATCAATAAAGCCCCTTTGGTTCCGATCAACATTGCCGATTCCGCAGGATAATTTTCTACAGAAAATAAAGACCTTACCGCCTCAGGAGGATAGAATTCCCCATCAAACCATTCTACTGTAAGTTCTTCCGACTCGGTCATTTCATTTCCTGGAAAAACCCACGTCAGATGATTGCTCTGTGGCCAAGTATCGGCCATTCTTTCTGGAGAATTTTCCCAAGATTCCTGGACTCTGGCATGAACGGAAAGCGGTGCTTGAAGCCCCATTCCTTTCCACACCGCATCAAAAATATGGCATCCAATATCTCCTGACCATCCTGTACCGAAGTCTTGCCAAGCTCTCCATTTGGAAGGATGGTAAATGGTCGGATTATAAGGTCGAAGTGGGGCTGTACCTGTCCATAAATTCCAGTCTACTCCTGCAGGTGGATCTTGGCCGCTTGCAGGTCGAGGTCCGGGAAACCTATAAGCTTCCGTTGCACCAGGTCTATTTGAACAGAGGTAAACATTTTTTATTTTCCCAATAAGACCTTCTTTGATCCATTGGACAGCTGTACGATCACCTTTTCCAGAAGCATGTTGTGTTCCCAACTGGCTTACGATTCCAGCTTTTATTGCTGCATCGGTCAATTGTCTTATTTCGGACACGTCATGGCACATGGGTTTTTGACAATAGACATGCTTTCCCATTTTGATTGCGCTGATAGCTACAGCGAAATGGTTGTGATCTGGAATACTGACATTTACCGAATCAAAATTTTCGGATTCTTCTTTCAGCAAAGTTCTCCAATCCTTGTATTGGCGGGCATTGGGGACCAATTCGGCTGCTTTTTGTAATCTTTCTTCATCCACATCGCATATCGCAACAATTTCGACTTCTGGATGAGCAATAAAACGCTGCAGATCATGTCTGCCCATTCCTCCCACTCCGACACAAACATGTCTAAGTTTTTTATCTGAATTACCTGCAAACGCAGGAATATTCAACAATAAGGGAGAAGCAATTAAGGATGCCGTAGTCGCCAGAAACTTTCTTCTGGAATTACTATGAGGTATATTTTCCAAATCAAGAGGTTATATGGGTTGATAGTTAGTAAAAACCAACCTCCCGATTGAAAAGTCAAGTCGGGAGGTATAGTTATTAAGAAATTAATCCAGTATATAAGCTAATCGAATTAATAGCCTGGGTTCTGAGGTAGCAAATTTGGATTATTCTGCATTTCAGGTAGAGGATAAGGCATCAAAAGGTGCCTAGTCTGAAGCGGTTCTTTTGAGCTTTGATTGACATGGCCTACAAAATCATCAAACCCGTCGGTCAACTCATTGTAAACTTTTCTCAACCGAAGCATATCAAACCAGGTGATCTGCTCATAACACAGTTCATGCCATCGCTCTCTCCATACTGCCGCCCGGAAAGTATCTTTAGTGAATTGTCCAATAGGAAGTGTTGTCAGTCTGGCCCTGTCTCTAATCTTTTTCAAACTTTCGTAAGCTATGGCATTTGGTCCGCCCAGTTCATTTTGCGCTTCTGCATAGATCAATAAGACCTCTGCAAATCTAATTAATGGCAAATTCAGGTTATTTGCTCGTGTACCAGGAGTACCAGCTTTACCCAAGGCAGTTTGATTAAAATGCTTGAAAATATAAGGTGCACCTAAATCAAATGGAGCTCCATTGCCATTGGTAAAATAGCTGGTATAGAAATACCCGACTTGATTTACAGCTCTCAAATCACCTGGCTCAAATGATTTATAAAATTGTGTGGTTGGCACCGTACTGCCCGTTCCTGATGGCCCTGCAAAAGTTACAGGCTTGAAATTCGGGAACATGTTATTCATAGGATTTCCCGAAACCACAACATTATATTGGACCTGGAAAATATGTTCTACACGATTTCCGAGAGTTTCATTTCGTAGGCTGGCATAATCTGGAAAGAGATTTAAAGAGGCAGGATTACCATTGGAGTAGTTGATTACTTCTTCTGCTTTCTCCGCTGCCAACTGGTAATGAGAAGCACCCTTATTTAGCGGAAAGCCAGCCATTGTGAGATAAACTCTGGCCATTAGAGATTTAGTCGCAGCCAACGAAACTCGACCACTGACATCCATCCAAGGTAAGCCTGCTGCCTCAGCAATTTTGAGATCTTCCTCTATCAAAAAATAGATCAAATCTTTGGCAGATGGTGCTGGTCTGAAATCTTGAGAGCTTGCCGTTTGAGGCAAAGTAACCAAGGGAACATCACCCCAGAGTCTTACCAAATTAAAATAAGCCCAGGCTCTTAAGAAACTTGCTTCTCCTAGAACTCTTTTCTTTTGAGCCTCATTCATAGGAGTGATCGCAGGAACCTTGTCTATTACCAAATTAGCTTGGGCAATTACTCTATACAGTCCATTCCAAAAATTGATAATGTGCTGCGTTCTTCCATCATAAATTAATCCATACAAATTGTTCAAATCCGAGTTTTGGGCAGTTTCTGTGGTTGAAGTGCCGGTAGGCGCTTCGAGCAATTGCCAATTGGAAGAAAAGATTCCTCCATCTCCTCCTATAAATCTAAGATCCGCATAAACTGCCGCCAGTGCAGCCTCTGCATGGTCTGGAATGGAATAATAACTTTCAGGAGTAAGGTTTGAAGGATCTTCCTCCAAGAGAAAATCCGAACATCCGAGAATTCCGGACAAAGATGCTCCAAATAAGAGCACACTTAACGCTTTATAAATTCTGTTATTTTTCATTTTTAAAATCGCTTTAAGTAAAACTAGAATTATAAGGAAACCTGAAGACCGAACAAGAATATGGTTGGCTTAGGATAAGCATGCCAATTCATGCCTTGAGAAAAGACGTTGTTTCCGTCTCCACCTCTAATAGGAGTAACCTCGGGGTCACCGGTAACATCATCTCCTACAAGAAGGAAGAAATTCTGAACCGTGGCATATGCTCTCAATCGGGAAAGCTTAATTCTATTGGCTACTTCAATTGGGAAAGTATACCCAATTAATAGATTACGGCCTCTTAGAAAAGAACCATCTTTTACCCAATGAGAATCCACATTGGTCACATACCCTGCTCGAGTATCCCGGATTTCAGCTATTGGCGTATTTTGGTTTTGCGGTGTCCACGCATTTAAAACGGATCTGTAGCTATTTGCCAGTGCTTGACGGTCTTCACTTGGGTGAAGGGTCATATCCAATACATCATTGCCCACAGAATATTGTAGATCTAGCATCAAATCCCAGTTTTTGAACTTCCAAGTATTCATAAATGAACCCCAGAAGTCAGGATTACCATTTCCAATAATCATTCTGTCCGAGTCATTGATTGCATTGTCACCGTTCACATCCAAGTATTTAATATCCCCTGGAAGCATTGTCAATCCATTTCTATAACTCACAAATTCAGCAGCTTCAGCTCTTTCAGCTTCACTCCAAGTTCCTAATCTTACCAGTCCCCAGAAAGCACCCACCGGCTCTCCTACACGGATGATATTAGTCTGATTGGTAAAATTTGGACCACCCACTCCAAAAATATCCGCTGGTGTGGCGAGTGAAAGCACCTTATTTCTATTGGCCGAAATCATGAAACTTGTATTCCAGGTGAAATTTCCCTTTTCCACATTCACTGAATTCAATGTGAATTCAATTCCTTTGTTTTCCATGGAACCCACGTTGCTACGGATCACTGCGTATCCACTAGAACGTGGAACGGGAGCATCCAACAGCATATCAGTCGTTTTTCTATAATATACGTCTGCCTCAATTGTTATTCTGTTTTGGAACATACCCAACTCAATCCCGACATCTGATTGGGCTGTTTTCTCCCATCTTAAATTGGGGTTTGACAATCTATTGAGACCAGTACCTCCTACGCGGCTTTCATTGAAGATTGTGGCATAGTTGGCACTCAATAGCGATAAAGAAGAGTATGGGGGAATTTCGGAATTACCAGTCAGTCCATAGCTAGCTCTTAATTTTAAATTCGAAATCGTCGAACTTGATTTCATGAAGCCCTCCTCTGAAACTTTCCAAGCTACTGCCGCTGAGGGGAAAAATGCGTATTTGTTATTTTCTCCGAATTTAGAAGAACCATCTGCTCGACCTGTAAACGTAAGTAAGTATTTATCATCCAGGATGTAGTTTAATCGGGCAAAATAAGAGTTTAAGGCTTGTCTCGAAGCATTGGAACCTACTTGAGGATTTAGGCTACCCGCTCCTAAGTTATTGAACGTAAAATAATCCGTGGAGAAGTTGGCAATGCTGGCCACCATACTGCTGAAATTGGTTTCCTGCCATGAAATCCCAACCATTCCGGTAAATGCATGGCGATTTGCAAAAACTTTAGAATAGGTCAGGTAATTTTCCAAAGACCAAAAACTATCGGATCTCAATGCTCTGGCAGCGTTTCCGTTTTGTCCTATATTCAAGGTACGGGTAACTGACTGGTTTCGCTCTTGCGTTAGGATATTGACACCCAATACGGTACGCATTTCTAGGCCTTCAACAAACTTTATATTTGAATACACGCTTCCTGTGGTGGTCTGGGTATTCAAAATAAACCTTGTCCCTTGTAACCTGTGCATGGAACTCATAGTACCTTCAGCAAAAGGATAATCCCTGTTGTTGGCAAAAGTCCCGTCTGCATACCTTACCGGCATGAATGGGAAATCTTCTACAATTTGTCTGGCAACCGCATCCCCTGTGTCTACTAAATTTTCAGATTGATTATTATAACTAAGTGTACCTCCAACTTTCAGCCATTTTTTAACCTGATCTTCCATTGTGAATCGAGCAGAATATCTCTTCAGATAGGAAGTTTTAACCAAGCCAATGTCATCCCGAAAACCCAAGGATAAGGAGTATGTCGTCCGTTCATTTCCCCCTTGAAATCCAAGTTGGTGATTTTGAGATAGCTTGCTCTGGGTGGTTTCTTTTAACCAATTAGTGTCAAACAGCGGATTTCCGTTGGCATCAAAAATTCTAGGATCAGTTCTCCTCAGCGATGGGTTCAGATAGGCCCATCTTCCTGCACTCCACCCTACCGGATCATACTTCTCCATATTTCTCCAAGCCAAATCCTCTACAGCAAGATATTCTTTGGCATTGAGCACTTCCGGTCTATTTGGACCGATGACAGGCACACTTACATCAACATTGTAGGTGACGGTTCCTTCACCAGATTTACCCTTTCTGGTGGTTATCAGGATTACACCATTAGCACCTCTTGATCCGTAGATAGCCGTTGAAGAGGCATCTTTCAAAACCTCCACTGATACGATATCATTCGGGTTGATGTAATCGATCGCATTGCTGGCTTGTTCTTGATTGCCTACTGGTAGCATCACCCCATCCACCACGTATAGTGGATTATTCGAGGAGTTAATTGAACTAAATCCTCTGATTCTCACCGTAGTCCTCCCTCCTGGACGGCCCGAGTTAGAATTAACCTGAACTCCGGAAATCCTTCCAGCCAAGGCTTGATTCAAAGAAGGGGATGGTCTTTCATTTAAAGCATCTGCTCCTACTTGACCAACTGAACCAGTTAAATCGGACTTCTTCACAGTACCATAACCAATCACCAAAACTTCCTCTAGCGAGGTAGAGTCAATTTGTAAGGAAACGTTAACACTGGACTGATTGCCCACTGCAACCCGAGTGGCAGTATATCCAATATAAGAAAACATTAAGGTTGCACCATCTGGGACTGAAATAGAAAAATTACCATCTATATCAGTCACCGTTCCTAATGTAGAGCCTACTATGAGTACTGTAGCTCCAGGCAGAGGGATTCCGTTTTCATCCAACACTGTTCCCGTCACTATTTTGTCTTCAACAACAATTGTAATTGCATCGGTGGTTGAGCTGTAATTGGAGGATTTCTTTACTGTAATATTTTGATTGATTTGCTTAAACTCCAATTTTGTCTGAGCTGAAATAGAAACCAAAACATCATATAAACTTAGATTCTTACTCTCTAAAGTAATTTTTGCTAAGCCGCCGATTTCTTTATTTGTATAAACAAAATTGAAATCTGTATTTTGTTCAATTTGCTTAAACGCGTCAAATATAGAAGTCTCTCTAAAATTTAAACTAATAGTTACTTCTTCTATTGATTTTCCTTGTGCTTTTCCGTTGTGTGAAAACAGCAAACTCATAGTGAGACATTGAAGCAAGAACACAAGCGTAAAAAGCCTTGTTACATAGCTTATAAAGAATAATATTCGTTTTTTCATAAAATTACATAGTTTAATTTTGGATATTAGTTAAATAGTCTGAATAAACTGTTTCCGAGAATTTTATCTCGCAAATAAAAAATTCGGAAAAATCCTTGCAGGAGTTGATAGCTCAGCTGCGGCTACTTTTTGATTTTCGTTTTTCCATAGGCAGTTTGGGTTATATAAAGGTTAAATAAACAGTATCCTGAATTATTTTGAATTCAAACCTTGCGGTATAGCTAAGTCCCAAAAGGACATTTTCTAAGAGTTCATCATGAAAGGATCCTACCAATTTAAGATTGGGATCAGGTCTGTTTTGGAGCATAAATTTGACTCCATACCAATTTTCTAGTATTCGAATTGCCTCAGGTAGTTTTATCTTATTAAAAATTATTTTTTTCTGTGTCCAACCTATTTCCTGGTCGATGTCAAACGAACCTTTGAGGACTTTACCAGCTTCCAAATCAACCTTTAGTGCTTCCCCCTTTTCCAGATGTACAGACTCGGAATTGATCGTCCAAACGTCTATAGCTACCTTCCCCGTCAAAAGAGAAATATTTATATCTTCATTTTTATAAGCTCTTATATTAAATGAAGTACCCAAGGCAGTAGTCACCACATCACCTGAAATCACAGAAAATGGCCTTATGGAATCTTTCATAACTTCAAAAAATGCCTCTCCCGTTAGGTACAGAATTCTTTTGTCTGCATTAAAGTTTTTAACATACTTCAATGTGCTTCCTGAATTCAATATCACTTTGGAACCATCATGCATCGTTAAAGTTGATTTTACTCCAGGAGGCGTAGCATGCTCCTCGTAAACAAGAATTGCTTCCAACTCCACAGGTTTGGGAGTTGGAAAAATGAGATTAGATATGATGCTCAATCCAAAAGCAACCACTAAAATTACAGCAATATGGTAAATCTGAGATATATGGGAATATTGATTGGTCTGACTCTCATACCGATTCAAGGTTGAAGCCGAATTCAAAGGCACAACATCTTTTTCGTTTTCTTCAGATCCAAGTTCCTCTACCCCCATATCGATTGCCTGCCATATTTCCCAAGACTCTATTCCGGTAAGCTTTTGATTTTTAAAAGAAAGATTTAATACTATATCTCTCGCGATTTTAATATTTTTAATCTGAGAGGTGTTTTCCTTTAAAAGTGTTTCCCAAAGAATATTTGAGTCTACATTAGTAGACAAGACCCACAACCTGAATTCCTTGTCAAGCACGAAATCTTCTACCGTATAATTCGAAATATCCATATTTTTGTATTCAAATATATAAGACAGAAACTTCGAATTTCTATTCTTTAAAAGTTGAATATTTTTTAATTTTTACATTATTTTCAAAAAATTTAGAATTTCGTGATCATTTCTATAAAAAGTAAAATGGTTTATTGAATTTCACAGATGTGTCGTTTAAATTCTAATGTGAATGGATACAGGAAAAATACTTTCAGCTGAGTAGGTTTTCCTTTCCAATGAACAACCTTTAAAAAATAGATGATTGAAAAAGAAGATCTAAGATTAGTATATGTATCCGCTTAGTAGCCAAATTTGAAAACGATTTGCTTCCTAAATTCCCTCCCGATATTCGGGACAGGCTCTTGTCCCCTTTGAGAAAGGGGGAATTCGATCCAATTCCAAATCAAGATTTCGTTTTTGACGGGAACGTGCGCCTATGAGGATACACATAACAATTAGAGCTCTCCTGCTATATTTCAAAAAATGAAATAAAGAAAAACAAGAAGCAAAATGCTTTTTTTCAAGCTGCAAATCGCTTTCCAAGCCAAGGTATAAATAGATTCAATGTTAATTCCCATAATCTTAGAGGTATCCTCATAGGTATGGTTTTCAAAAAATAAATGTTGAATTACTTGTCGTTGCCTTTCAGTAAGTCCCTCTAAAGCTTTTTTTAATTTTAATCGAATTCTCTCATTTCCTTGGCTCGAAATAAATTTATCCTCTACGGAATCTTCTAGAAATAAGTAATCATGTGAAGAAATTTCCTCTTCCACACATCTCCTTTTATCAAGTGCGACTTCTTTGAAAATTTTATTCGACAAAGACCTGAACAAGTAAAGTTTCACATTGTCAGTCTGCCTAACTGAATTCCGGTATTTCCAGAGATCAATAAATAATTCTTGAATACAATCTTTGATAAAACTTCTATTGGACTTGATCGCCATCCCATATCTAAAAAGTTCAGGAGAAAATTTCACATAAATGCCTTCCAGACCTGCTTTCTCGCCATTTATCAACTGACTCCATAACTGGGGATCAGAAACGTGACTTTGACTAAAATTTGGTGATTTAAGAAATTTCATTCTGGGTTATTCGGATTCTAAAAATTAAAAATAAACTACTTCATAATGACAATATTGACTCAAATAATTTTAACCGATTTTACTTTTTACCAATACTAGATTGCATACAGAGATTTAAATATCAAAAATCTAGAGTCTCGGCAGGATTAGGCTGGCTGGATCGACCTTGATACTAGAAATGGAATGGATCGAGATCAGGTTTTTTTGTTTTCAAGATTAGAAATTCCCTCTACCGGTTTACATCCAAATAGTTACCCGGACGAATACTGTCAGTGCGATCATACAGGTAATTCCACTGCGTCATGTAGTCATCCGCCGGAAGAAATGCATCATTCCTTTCGGCTAGTTTTTTCATCAGGATAGTTTCCATTGAATTTTCAAGCGTGGTAAAATCTACCTTTCCTACCAAATTATCCATCTGAAATGGATCCTTTTCATTGTCATACAATAGCCAAGGTCCTTTGAGATCTTTGACATAAGTGTACCTGTTGGTTCGGATTCCTCGGAATTCCCGACCACCATTTTTAAACTGCCACTCATGAAATGGAACTGGAAGCATGATTAAAGCCGCATCATTTTCTAGATCGTTTCCATCAATGAGATTATTCGAAAAGTCTTTTCCTTCTACAGTTTGAGGAATGGATAGTCCACTCAAGCCCAAAAGTGTGGGTAGAATATCAGGAGTATTTATTGGATTTTTGAGGCGACGGGATTCTGGGCCAAACTTTCGCGGATACCGAATCAGCATCGGAACCTTAATGGATTCATCATACGGTCGCTGCTTTTTCAAAGCTCCTTTTGAAAGCAACATATCGCCATGCTCTGATGTAAAAACGAAAATAGTGTTCTCTGTCAACCCTGCTTTTTCCAGTTCATCCAAGAGCTTGCCTAAAGCCGTATCCAAGGCAGTAATATGTGCATAGTAGTTCGAGATTACGCGCTTCGCACTGTCTTGTAAAGCCAGCGGAACATTAGGCCTCAAGCTTATTTTATTCCAATCATAAAGGTCTTTAAATTCCTGTGGAGCAGTTGGATATGGGTCATGTGGTGGACCCCATGACATGACCAAAGCAAATGGGTTTTCTTTATTTTTTTGAATAAAACTGATGGCACTATCGGTTTGGGCAAAAGCATCATAACCTTCCCAAACCTGCTTTTGATCATTTTCATCGAAGTAATAGGAATTATTATAATCATGGGTAACCTCTCGAACTTTCCAATAATCAAAGCCTTGTCTACGCTCAACAGGTACAGGTTTGTCTCTACCGCTGAAGGAATCTTCGCCTCGCTGATGTCCATTGAGATGCCACTTGCCGATATATCCTGTTTGGTAACCTGCCTCTTTATAGATTTTTCCCAGCGTAACTGCTGCAGGATCGAGTGGCTTATCATTGTAAAAAATACCATGAGTAAGTGGATATTGTCCTGTCAAGAAACTTGCACGCCAAGGCGCACAGACTGCCATTACCGTGACGGCATTTTCGAAGATTAAACTTTCAGCAGCTAGTTTGTCAAGATTCGGGGTAATCACATCAGGATTCCCCATGTATCCAACAGCCTCAAATCGCCATTGGTCTGCAAGAATAAAAACTAGATTTGGCTTTTGCTCCTCAGGTATCGCAGTTTGATTCTTAACTCCAGAGCAGGCAAGGCAAAGAAAGAGGAGAGCTACTTTTTCAAGATTTTTCATTTTCGATCGAATTGGGAAATGTCCCTTACGAGTTCGACCGAAAAATGAGGAAGATCATACTGCGCCGTCCTGCATCTGCTAAGGCAAAGAGGATTACAGTTTAATTAGCTCTCCAGAAGAATGGTGTGAAAAGAATTAGAATTGTGAATAATTCCAATCTCCCAAGAAGCATAATGAAGGAAAGGAAGATCTTGGCTGCAGGGGAAAAGAAGGCAAAGTTATTCACCGGTCCTACCAAGCCGATTCCCGGACCCACATTTCCAAGCGAAGTAGCTACAGCTCCAAAAGAGGTCAGCAAATCATATCCCATAATCGAAAGCACCGCAGATCCCAGCACGAATATGAGCAGGTAGAGCAAAAGAAAATTCATAATATGGGTAATGATCCTACCGGTGACTCGGTCGCCATTGATGATCAACGGGACAATTGCTCGAGGGTGAACGAGGCGTTTGAACTCCAACCAAGAGTTTTTAATGAAAGTAAGGTGACGGACAAACTTGATTCCCCCAGCGGTAGAACCTGCAGATCCGCCTATAAACAATAGCATGAAAAAGAAAAAGGTAACCCCCTCATTGTAAGTGGTATAATCATCGGTTACAAAGCCAGTTGTGGTCACTAAAGAAACCACTTGAAACAAAGAATTTCGGAAGGCCAATTCATTGGAAGCACCCCCTCTTGCTTCCATGGGAAAATATAAAATTACCGCAATGGCTATCAGTGCAAATGAATAGGTTTTAAACTCATCACTCTTTAAAACGCGTTTGAATTTACCTATCAAACCAAAGTAAATCACAGTGAAGTTGGTCCCTGCCAAAAACATGAAAAAGATAGCAGTGTATTGGATAAAGGCCGAATCGTAATAGGCCATGCTAGAATTTTTAGTAGAAAAACCGCCGGTTGCCAAGGTAGTTAGGGCGTGATTGATCGCATCAAAAAAGGTCATCCCTCCCGCCCAGTACATCAACATGGCGGCTAGCGTCAGGCCCACATACACATACCAAAGTCGCTTTGCAGTCTCTGAAATACGTGGGTGAACTTTATCTGAAGTGGGTCCGGGCGATTCCGCTACAAAGAGTTCGATTCCACCAATTCCTAAAAGCGGAAAAATAGCCACGGTAAGGACGATTATTCCCAATCCTCCGATCCATTGCGTCATGCTTCTCCAGAATAGCAATCCCTTTGGCATGGCTTCAATATCAGTCAGAATAGAAGCTCCTGTAGTGGTAAGACCAGACATGGTCTCAAAAAGTGCATCTGCAAAACCAGTAATTTCCTTACTCAGGATATAGGGAAGCATTCCACATCCAGCCATTACAAGCCAGCTGATCGCTACGATCAAATAGCCTTCTCGCTTTCTGATATTTTGATCTTGCTTAGAAAAAGACAAAAACAAAATCGCTCCAAAAACCATTGCAATCACCGAGGAGGTTAAGACAGGCCAAGGGTCTTCATCGTAGTATAAAGAAAATCCAATACCAGGCAGCATCAAAAGTGCAATAAGCACCAAGAGGGCTCCCATGATTTTTGCGATCGCTTTGAAATGGATCATGCCTTAGTGAAAGATTTTTTCCAATGCATGCTTTCCCTCAGGAAGTGTGAATACAATAGCTTTGTCATCCAATGCAAGCTGAAAATTCCCATCTGGAATCAAAACTTCCTCTCCCCGTATGACTCCGGCAATAATTGCTGTATCAGGAAAATGGAGGTCCTTTAATTGGTTCTTTATCACACGGTTGTTCTTGCAAATAGAGTATTGGATAAATTCAGCATCAACTCCATATATTCCTGAAACTGCCTCTACGCTTCCCTTTTTTAGGTAGCGGGAGATTTCATTCGCAGCTACCAGCTTTTTGTTAATCAGGGAATCCACTCCAATACTATGGGAAATATGGATGTACTCACGTGTATCTACGTGTGCGATGGTCTTATATACGCCGTGATTTTTGGCAGAAAGACTCGTAATAATATTCGTCTCGGAAGATTCAGTCAAAGCAATGAATGCATCCATTTGCTCCAAGCCCTCTTCGATAAGCAATTCGATATTTTTATAGTCGCCATTGATGACCAAGGTGTTTTTCAGATTTTCTGCAAGCCATTTGCTCCGCTCCTTGTCTTTATTGACCAGGGTCACACGGTATTTGTCCTCCAGTCTAAGTGCGGTGGACAAGGCCATATCGTCACCACCGATGATCATGATATTTTTGACTGTTACTTTCTCTTGACCCAGTACCTCAAGAATATTCTCAGTATTTTTCTTAATGGACACAAAGAAGACATGATCCATATTTCGGATGATGGTACTCCCTCTTGGGATAATTGTCTTTTGATCTCTAAGGATGGCAATGATCCGGATATCATCGAAAATTGGATTGGACTTAGTATCCATAATCCGCTGGTTAACAAGTGGGTTAGATTGATCAAGCGTAACTCCTACTATATTCAATTTTCCTCCGCCAAAATCGAAAATTTCATTGAAACTTGAGTTCTCAATCATATTGAAGATTTCCCTACTGCAAAGCATGGTAGGAGAAATCAAGTTATCGATCCCCAAATTGTTGAAGTAAGCTAAATTTTCCGAGTCGAGGTAAGAGTGGTTTCGTACACGTGCCATTACACGCTTCGCTCCAAGTTGCTTTGCAAGAAGTGCTGTAACGATATTGGTTTTTTCTGAGGTGGTTACTGCCAAAACCATACTTGCATCCTCAACATTGGCTCGCTGCAAAACTTCAAAGGAAGTCGCATCGCCTTGCACTGTCAATACATCAAGCTTGGAAGAGACATAGTCTAGGACTTCGCGATCAGTATCGATCAGAATGATATCCTTGTTGTCATAACTTAATTGCGTTGCGAGGTGGTAACCCATATCCCCCGCTCCTGCAATCACAATTTTCATCCCCATATGGTAATTCAGGTGATTTATTACGTGGCAAAAATAATAGCTTTCCTGATGGTAATCAGTTTATAAAGGAATTCTTTTAGTTTTTGGATCAAATTGCTAACTAAATGATTTCCAATGCTGCTGGAAAAATAGCTATCCTGTGATTTAATCGAGTAATTCTGCACTCTTTGTGTCTGGCATCTCCTCCACATCTTTCAATTTCCGCTGAATAGCGCGCGTTCTGGCCCCTACCAACTTATCCAGCTCTGAATTGGCTTCGCTCAGTTTTTTCTGGGTTCGTTCGATAAGCATCCCAAACTTTCCAAATTCAGTCTTAACTGCACCCAAAATCTGCCATACTTCTGAGCTTCGCTTTTGAATAGCCAGTGTCCTGAAACCCATCTGAAGGCTGTTCAAGATTGCGGATAAAGTCGTCGGTCCCGTGACTATAACTTTATAATTCACCTGAATCTCCTGTGAAAAGCCTGGCTCTCGTAAAATCTCCGCATATAAACTTTCCACAGGGAGGAAAAGAATGGCAAAGTCAGTCGTGTAGGGAGGATTGATGTATTTGCTTTGGATGTCAGAGGCAGCTTTACGGACTGCTTTGAATAATTCTTGGCGGCTGGAATCTATGGCTGGCTTATGGGCTACTTCATAGGCATCCACTAGTCTCAAATAAGATTCCTGAGGAAATTTGGAATCAATCGGCAAGAGAATTTCTTCTTGTTGACCGGGCATTTTGATGGCAAATTCCACGCGCTCCCGACTTCCATTTCCGACCAGTACATTCAACACATATTGATCAGGGCTCAATAAATTTTCCAGGATTGCTTGTAATTGGTATTCACCCAAAATCCCTCTGCTCTTCACGTTCGTAAGCACACGCTTGAGATCTCCGACTCCATTTGCTAGACTTTGCATTTCGCCAAGTCCTTTTTGAACTGCCTGAAGCTGGTTACTGACCATTTCAAAGGATTGACCTAATCTGGCCTCCAATGTTTTTTGGAGTTTCTCGTCAACGGTTTCTCTGATTTTTTCCAATCGAAGTTCAGTGGATTTCAAAAGTTCGTCCTGTCTGCGATTCAGCTCTGAAAATTTCTCTCGCTGGAGATTGTTGAAATCTTGTACGTTTTGACGAAAAATCTCTCCAAAGGATTTTAATGCTTCATTTTGATCCTTTGAATTTGACCGAAGCGAATTGAAAACCAGTTGAAATTGGTTAGTTAGGTTTTCATTGGATTCCTTTCGTGCTTGCCCCAAAGCAAGGTCTAAGGCATTGCTGAGTTGGAGAATTTCTTGCTGTAGGTTTTCTTTTTGAGAAGCTTTACTTCTGGTAAAAAGAACCAATACCACAACCAGAATCTGTAATAGGATCACTAGGAAAAGGAGTTGCTCAATCTGCATAGCTGACGAAATTCGGAGCCTGAAGGTAATCTTTCCGAAGCTCTACCCCCAAAAATGAAAGGTAAGCACCGACAGATTCCGTCGGAATTTCTTCCATAGGTACGTGCCCTGTATTTGGAAAAACAATCAATTTTGACTGGGGGATTGCTTTTCCCAATAGATAGCCCTGACTTACCGAAATCCAGGTGTCGTTTTCACCCCAAAGAATCAAGGTGGGCATAGTCAATCGATCAAAATCCACAGACATATCCCGAGCTGCGGTTAATCGATCGATGGTTGCTTTTCGATTTCCTTCCCGTAGCATGAGATCATAATATCGATCGAGCGTTTTCTCTGAGATCTTTGATTGATCAGCATAGACCTGCTTGAGATTCATTGCAAATAAAAATTTGGGCGTACACTTCAGCAAAAGCTGAGAGAAGATCGGATTTCCCGCAGCTTTAAATATCCAACCAGTCGAATTACTATTGGAACTTGGCTTCCCGGTTTCAAGTGTCCTTTTTTGAGGCCTGGGAGCTCCTGATGCGGCTATCAGGTTTAGACTTAGTACTTTATCCGGGCGAGTTGAAGCGATTTGCAAAGCTACTCCTCCTCCCATTGAATTACCTGCAAGATGGACCTTTTCGATATTCAGTTTTTCCATCAAACTCAAGACTAATTGGCTGTAATCCTTGATACTATATCGCTTTTCTGAATCCGGGCCGGTAAGCCCGTGACCTGGCAAATCAATCGCAATGGTCAAAAAATAGGGACTCATTGCCTGCTGCCAAGCATCCCAAGTATGTAAAGAAGCAAAACTCCCGTGAAGTAAAATGATGGGGTCACCTTGCCCTAAAAAACGAACGTGAAGATTAATACCATCCACTTCTATGAAATGCGATTCGGGAGTTTGATATTTTTTCTCAATCTCTTCTGCCGGGATATCACTTCTGAACATCAGCATCAGAAAAAAAACTAATGAAAGCAGGAGTACCGCCAGTCCTTTAGCCAATCGATTCAGCCATATTAACATATTCAAGTATTCAGTTTGTGCATTAAATCTGATTCTAAAAACTACAAATAATCTTCCCCAAATAGCTATTTTGGCGAAAAGAATCTCTTGAAGCTCAAATCCTTTTTCGAAAACCTCGGCCCGGGGCCAATTGTTGCAGCGGCATTTATTGGTCCGGGAACGGTGACCGTTTGTACGCTTGCAGGAGTCAATTTTGGCTTTGGATTAATTTGGGCACTACTATTATCTGTAGTGGCAACGGTCGTGTTGCAGGAGATTTCAGGAAGAATTGGCTTGGTTACTGGTATGGATCTCGCGCAACTGATTCGAAACCAAAAGCAAAACCCAATTCTCAAAGTCGCTTCCATCATTTTAGTACTTTTGGCAATTGGCCTTGGAAACGCAGCTTATGAATCAGGAAATATCTCCGGGAGTAATTTGGGACTTCAGATCTTTTGGGAAGCACCGGTTATTCAGCTTGGAAAAATCAATCTCCAAATCGGAAATCTTCTCCTTGGCATATTTGCGCTATCGCTTTTATGGCTTGGTTCTTATAAAACCTTAGAAAGAGTACTTGTCGGCTTGGTTATATTCATGTCCATTGCTTTTATCATTACCGCAATTCTCACCGAACCGGACTGGAACCTTGTTTTGAGCGGATTTATCCCCTCATTTGACCCAAATGAACTGACCACGGTGGTAGCCTTGATAGGAACAACGGTCGTACCCTACAACCTATTTCTTTATGCCAGTCTTGCCAAAAACCGATGGAATGGCGCTGAGGCAATTCCTTGGATGCGAAAAGACATCGCGATTTCCATCATTTTGGGAGGCCTAGTATCCATGGCGATCTTGCTTGTGGGAGCTGCAAATACCAGTTCAGAAATCACCAACGCTGTTGATGTATCGAAAGGACTAGAACCTATTTTCGGAAGCTATGCTAAATATTTGATGGGATTTGGGCTATTAGCCGCAGGCTTAACATCCTCGATCACAGCTCCACTGGCAGCAGGATTGGTTATTTGCGGGGTCTTGAACTGGAGTCAGGAAATTCAATCCAAGCCGATGCGGATTACCATGGCTATAATTGTAGGATTGGGAATTCTGTTTTCGTCGCTGGGGATCAAACCTATCGAGCTGATCACTTTAGCCCAGTTGGCAAATGGTATTTTATTGCCCTTGATTAGTGGTTGGATTATCTACATCGCTGCACAAAGCGCTGTTTTGGGGGAATTCAAAAACAGTCCATTTCGTACTTTTTTTGCCGGTTTGATTTGGTTGGTCACTTTGCTATTGGGGTTGAAAAGTATTTGGTCAGTAGTTAGCTAGCCCATATTTCGTTTGAGAAAATCCTCGTATTCCTTTTCCAAAAGGCTGTAATAGATTGTATCCCTTCTTCTATTATGAGTCATTTGGGTATGCGATCGGAGAATCCCCTCCTCGACAAAACCCATTTTTAACAAGGCTTTACGGGCAGGAAGATTCAATATGTCAGTTTTCACTTCGACACGCTTTAGTTTTAATACCTCAGCACAGTAGCGGACCATCAAAAGTTTCATTTGGCGATTGATTCCAGATCCGTGAAATGCTTTCCCAAGCCAAGTCCATCCTATTTCTATTCGTTGATCTACCGGAGAATAATTCCCGAAAGCTGTACTTCCTACCATAGAATTGCTAGACTTTTCGATCACCACAAATTGGAATCGCTCCCCTTTCAATACTGGCTCTACCCATTTCAAAAAATCTGATTCAACGCTTAAGTCCTGAGTAAAATAAATCCAGAGACTCGGGTCATTTGCCAATTCCTGAAGTAATGAAAAATCCTGCTCAGTGATTGGTCTGAGCAGGATTTGATCATTTTCTAATCTTAAATTCGGATCAAGCATTAGCCTAATACTTCTTGAATTGCTCGGTTGTAAAGTGCTATTTCTTCGATTGTTCCGGTAGAAACTCTACACCAATCATTCAGCGGCTCAAATGGTCTGCCTATAACAAAGCCCTTGGCTAGCATAGTTTTATTCAATTCATTTATATCTCGACCAGATTGAAAAAAGATGAAATTCGCATGAGAAGCCAAGTAGGGTAAGTTCAAGTCATCAAGAGTTTTAGTAAGCATTGCCTTGGCCTCCTTAGTTTTTTGAAGGGAGAACTGATAAAACTCTTTATCGAGTATCGCAGCTTTACTAGCTTCTATCGCCATAATATTTGTATTTGCTACCACACGATCTGAAAGAAGTTTAGCCAATTCAGGCTTTGCGACTAAGTAGCCCATTCTAATACCTGCAAGCCCATATACTTTTGAAAAAGTCCGGGAAACAACCACATCATACCCATCCTTTACCAGCTCAACCATTGATGGATAATTTGGCTCTGTGATGTAATCGTAATATGCTTCATCGGAGAAGACAACCGCTTGCTTGCTTACTGTTTTACAAAAATCGACCACTTGATTCGCGGGAAGCAATTTGCCTGTTGGGTTGTTGGGATTGCAAAGGAAAACCATCTTGGTTTTATAAGAAACTCGCTTTTCGATCTCCTCTAGGTCAAAGTCAAGATCTTTATTCAAAGGAACCCAATTGATTTCCGTACCCCAAAGTTCGGCATAGGACATCATGGAAAGGAAAGTAGGCGAGCAAGAGATGATCTCTCCTCCTCCTCCGAAGGTAATCCCGGCAATCTTCAAACCTTCTGTAGATCCAGCTACCAAGACAATATGATCTTCGGGTACTCCCTCTTTCTCGGCGATCATTTTCACCAAGTCCTTATTGTATCCCCAAGGATAACGGCAACCATTATCAAATCCCTTGATCATAGCCTTTCTCATGGATTCAGAAGGACCATAGGGGTTTTCATTAGAACCTAAACGGATAGGGCCATCAATAGGTCTTGGGTTAAACTTCTTGATTTCTTCAGCAGACAGCGAAGATATAATTCCTGTACTACCTATTGCAGCCAATCCACTTCCTAAAGAAGCTTTTTTTAGCCATGATCTTCTTGAAATTCCTGACATGATTTTTCCTTTTGATTGTTAAAATAATAATGTTTCGCCACACATGTTAAAATATTTTCATTTTAAAAGCAATTCGTTGAATTATAGCATGTTTGGTAAAATTAGGCTTCGATAAAATTATATATTATAATTTGGATAAGGGTCAAAATAATTATTTAAATTATAGCAAAGCACAATTAATCCTTATCCCAAACTAACATGAAAAAGATACTTATTTTATTAGTGGTTGGAATGTTTTGGGCTAGTTCACTGGCAGCTCAACAGAATCAGTTTATGGTATTTGAATTTGTAAAAGTGGAAAACGATCAAATTTTCGACTACATCGAGTTTAAAGATTTAATGGAAAAAGTGTATCGGCAGGCTTTGAATGATAAAAAAATCGCCGGATGGGACTTTTGGTCTTTGCAATCAGGAGGTGATCGCTCTGAATTTCAATACATCATGGTGACTCATTATAATGACCCTGTTAAAATGATGGATGGTTTGGATCAAGAATCTATGATGAAATACACCCAAATAGCCTATCCACATTTAAATGATAGTCAAGTAAAGAAGTTATTTGAAGAATCACTTGCTATGCGTGACACGCCAATGCGACTTTACATGAAAGAAATTTCTGAAACCTCAGACAAATTTCAGGTTAAGCCGGGAGTGCTGGCCTCATTTGATTTAATGAAAGCGAATGAAGGGAGATTCGATACCTATGAAAAAGCTGAATCTGAAGTATTCAAACCGATTCATCAGAAGCGAATCGAGCAAGGTTTAATGGGGCATTGGAGTTTTATGAGAACCGCCCTACCATTAGGTTCTGAAGCGAAATCCACGCATTTGACTGTAAATATGTATAAAGACTATATGCAGTTTTTTAACTCCCAAGCATACGAAGATATGAATCAGACAGATGCCCAACGGAAGGCTGTCAATGAAGGTTTAAACAGTCGGGACCAGAAATGGGTTTACCTGGCTACATTAGAAAACGTAGTTAGGTAGTTCGGTAAATTAAGCTGCGGGATTGGAGGCCAGAGACAGTGGCCTCCTTTTTTTATGCCTTTTTTACAAACTCTGATTTCAAAGCCATTGATCCAAAGCCATCGATTTTACAGTCGATATTATGATCACCTTCGACTAGCCGTATGCTTTTCACTTTAGTTCCAGCTTTAATTGGTTTAGGTGCTCCTTTTACAGGAAGATCTTTTACAATCACTACCGAATGACCGTTAGAAAGTATTGTGCCGTTGGAATCCTTTACAATTAAGCCTTCTTCCTGAGTAGCTTCCTCCTCAGCCACCCACTCAAAGCCACATTCCGGACAGACCAATTTTCCATCCATTTGATAAGCATAGGGAGAATTACAAGACGGGCAAGGGGCTATATTTTCCATGGGGCAAAACTAGGCAAATTCACCAAGACGTATTATAACGTATACTTACCCGGCCATCAATAATATTGAACCCGTTGTTATGGTTTGAAGATAAATACAGGAGAAGGTGGTGCGCAAATCCCCAAAGCATCTGTTCTCATATCATCACATGGAAAGCTTAAATCAAACCTAGTACGTGCTTCATTGAAAGAAATAGTTCCTGGAAATCGATCAGTCTCATTGTTGGCGTAAAGAACCAATTGATTTTTTGGCAAAAAGAGCACATCTTGACCATTCAGGCCGAATTTTTTAGAAAAAGCTCTCTGAAATGAATCTCCTTTCAGCGAATAAGAGCCAGATGCAAAGCCTCTGAAACCCAAATCAAGTCCATCAATAGTATTTCGAAAAGTTTGCTGAAGTTGAAAATTACCGTTGGCTTCAAAATTATAAGAAATGACCACCCAATCTCCAGATTCTAATTGAGTTGCACTTTCGTAGGTGCCATTTAAGAAAGTCATTGGAACCTCTTCCTCTTCTTTACAGGAACTGATTGAAAGTAAAAGGAATAAAATAGGGAGAAGTAATTTTATTTTCATCTTTGGGAAAAATTAGTGTAGAATTTTGTACGAGCCTTTTCAAAACTAGTTTGAAAAAAATTAGATCCGCTTCTTTGCTACTGCTGTTTTTATTTTTGAAAGGTCTCGATTTGCTCGACAACCAGTTAAAATTTTATGAGTATCTATAATCCTGCACGTTGCCATATTTACTACTGATTTGCTTCCTGAAATCCCTCCCGATATTCGGGAGGGAATTTGATCCGATTTAGAATCAAGATTTAGCTTTTTTCCGGAACGTGCAAGAAAGCGAACACTCATATAAAATTTTATGTATTTCCGCAATTGCACCATTACCAATTTAAAGTTTTTGAACTTCGACTTCGCTCGGTTTCAGTGATGAATAGCTTTTGAGCGGAGAGGAATTTCTTTGACCTTTTGATTACATAATTTTGGATCCGAAGCGAAGTATTGGTAAATCTTAAATTGAAAATGGATTTCCTGCAGGACACGGATTCACAGATTAACTATACCATATTTCGATCACCAAATTTTTTGAACAAAGTCAATCCCAAAACCGGGCCGATCACCAATAAAGAAAGCACTTCGACTATTGAAAACCAGTTCAATAAAACCTGTGCAAACTGAATGCTGACAACTG
>JBBQDY010000012.1:0-24673 GCA_038320155.1 Cytophagales bacterium | reverse complement strand
TTAATCAGGCTTTTCTTGGAATCATTCTTGACTTTTGGGCGAACCTCATAGAATAGATTAGTCCTGTTGAAAGAGGATTTGAATAAATCAGCTTCCTCCATTTGAAGATTTCGCTGTATATCCTGCTGCACTTTTGGCGTCGCAGTAGCAGTTAGGGCAATTATCGGAAGAGTGGGCGCAATCAATGCCACAATGGACTTTATCCGGCGGTATTCCGGACGGAAGTCATGGCCCCACTCTGAGATGCAATGGGCTTCATCGATCGCCACAAAGCTGATTTTAGCCTTCTTTAAGAATTCAACATTTTCTTCTTTGGTCAAAGATTCCGGGGCGACATAGAGCAGTTTGGTTTTCTGGCTCAGCACCTCGTTTTTGACTTTGGTAGACTCCGATTTGTTAAGAGTAGAATTTAGAAAATGCGCATTGATGCCGAGGGCATTCAGTTGATCCACCTGATTTTTCATCAAAGCAATCAAAGGCGAAATCACGATAGCCGTTCCTTCGTTGACTACAGCGGGTAGCTGATAGCACAGCGATTTGCCAGCGCCTGTAGGCATTATTACAAACGTATTTCGTTTGTTCATCAGGTTGTCGATAATAATTTCCTGATTTCCACGGAACTGACTGAAGCCAAAGATTTTTTTAAGCTCTGCTTTTACTTTTTCTTCCACGTTGAAAATGAATAAGGGTAACGAGATCCTTTAAAACAAGAATCACTAATAAGTTTATACCTTTGTTTGAAACAGGTTCCTAACTCAGGTAGAATTGAATTTAGCTAAAAATATTAGAAGTATAGCCACAGGTGTCCTTCAAAATGAAGCACAAGCTATCTTAAACCTTGTAAATTTTTTAGATGAGGATTTTGATTTGTGTGTTGCTCGAATTTTAGAATCCAAAGGTAGAGTCGTTGTCACAGGGGTAGGAAAAAGCGCCATAATTGCCAATAAAATTGTGGCGACGCTGAATTCTACCGGAACCCCAGCACTTTTTATGCATGCCGCGGATGCGATTCATGGTGATTTGGGAATGATCCAATCCGAAGATGTGGTCATCTGTATTTCTAAAAGTGGAAACACGCCGGAAATTAAAGTCTTGGTGCCGCTTCTCAAGAAATGCGGTTCCGTATTGGTTGGCTTGGTCAGCAATACCGCTAGTTACTTAGCCACACACGCCGATTATGTATTGAATGCGACAATAGGTGAAGAAGCTTGCCCGAATAACCTGGCGCCGACTACTAGCACTAGTGCACATTTAGCCTTGGGAGATGCTTTGGCAGTTTGTTTATTGGAAGCTCGGGGATTTACTTCTCAGGATTTCGCAAAATACCACCCTGGAGGCGCATTGGGAAAACAACTATATCTCAAAGTGGAAGATGTATTGGGGAAGGACCAAATCCCTAAAGTGGGCCAAGATTCAGGATTGACCGATATTATCATGGAAATATCGAGCAAACGTCTGGGAGCTACTGCTGTGGTGGATCAATCGGACCGACTTGTAGGAATCATCACAGATGGAGATCTTCGAAGAATGCTTCAGAAAACGCTTAATATCCAATCCCTGATAGCCAGCGATATTATGACGGTGAATCCAAAAACTATAGGTAAAGATGAGTTTGCCGTGGTCGCTTTTAATTTAATGCGCAATCATAATATTACACAATTGGTGGCCATGGATGGAGAGAAAATAGCAGGATTTGTCCATATTCATGAATTGATGAAAGAAGGAATAGTTTAAAATGAACAGCAAACCCTATATCGTGATTATGGCAGGTGGAATCGGAACCCGGTTCTGGCCACATAGTCGAAGAAAATTACCAAAGCAATTTTTAGATATTTTGGGAACTGGCCGCTCCTTATTGCAGATGACTTATGATCGATTCAACGAATTTTCCGATCCAGAGCAATTTGTCATCATTACCTACAAAAAATATTTGCATTTAGTCAAAGAGCAACTCCCTGACCTCAAAGATCACCAGATTTTGGTGGAGCCTTTGAGGAGAAATACTGCCGCTTGCATCGCCTATGCCTGCTATAAAATTCATTCGATCGATCCTCATGCTACTTTAGTCGTCACTCCAGCGGATCATTTGGTCTTACAGGAGGGCAAATTTGCTAAAACTATTACTCAAGCGGTTGCTGCAGCTCAAACGCCTAAGCATTTGATCACACTTGGAATTACTCCAAACCGCCCAGAAACCGGCTATGGATATATTCAGTACCATGAAAACTCTGGTTCAGATGTGATGAAAGTGAAAACTTTCACTGAAAAGCCTAACCTTAAGCTTGCGAAAACATTCCTAGATAGCGGAGATTTTGTATGGAATTCGGGCATGTTTGTCTGGAAAACCAGCAGCCTTATCTATGCATTTGAAAAGCACATGCCAGACTTGGCGGAGGTTTTTGATGAAGGATTAGCTGTCTTTGGTTCTGAAGGAGAAGCTGCATTTATTTCCCGAGCATATACCCAGTTGAAAAGTATCTCGATTGACTATGGTGTGATGGAAAAGTCAAATCAAGTTTATGTCTTGCCATCAGATTTTGGATGGTCAGATCTGGGTTCTTGGAATAGTCTCTACGATGTGGCCAAAAAAGACGAAGAAAATAATGTCGTGGAGGCCAATGCAATTCTCTTCGAAACGGAAAACTGTTACATCAAGCTCGACAATGAAAAACTTGTGGTGATTCAAGGCTTGGATAATTACTTGGTCAACGAAACTGGAAACGTCCTGTTGATATGCAAGCTGGACGATGAAAAGAAGTTCAGGGAGTTTGTGTCCAACGCACGAAAAAAAGGGGAAGAATTTATCTAATTCCTCCCCGTTCATTTATCATTATTTTTTTCGTTGCCTGATTGCCTCATAGATAGCGACTCCAGCAGAAACTGAAACGTTTAAGCTTTCAATATGTCCGGCCATTGGGATTTTCACGCGATCATCCATGATGCCGAATAGCTCATTGGATATTCCATCCTCTTCCGAACCCATAATCATCGCAACAGGAACTGAAAAATCGGCTTCGTACATGGGTTTTTCTGTCTTCTCAGTAATTCCAATTAGAATCAAACCAGACTTCTGCAGGTCTCGGCAGGTGTAGAATAAGTTTTTGACTCGGGCAATCGGAAGGTGATTCAATGCTCCCGCGGATGTCTTGAGCGCATCTGCATTGATCTGAGCGCTGCCCTTTTCAGGAATTACGATAGCATCTACGCCGGCACATTCGGCCGTCCGCGCGATTGCTCCGAAGTTCCGGACATCAGTGATTCGATCCAAAATCAATATTAAAGGTGATTTGCCTATTGCAAAGCAACTTTCGATCACATTGTCTAAAGAGGCATATTCGATCGCTGACATTTGAGCGACCACCCCCTGATGATTTTTTCGAGTGATTCGGTTGAGTTTTGCATCTGGAACGCGGACAATCGGAATCTTTTCTGCTTTGCAAAGCTGAAGCAATTCCTTAATCAAATCATTGTTGAGTTCTTTCTGTACGAGTACTTTATCGATGTCCTTACCTGCCTGGATTGATTCCATGACAGCTCTGGTTCCAAAAATGAAATCTTTTTCGTGGGCTCCTTTTTCAATTAGAAAGCCATCTTTCCGCTTCTCCATAGGGATATGTTCTTGAACCAAACCGGCTGATAGGCTCGAGATCGGTTCAATGTATAATAGTGTGGGCTGAGTATATTCTTTACCCGGGCAAAGGTAAATCGAATTTTCGAACTCTCGTTCATGCCTCCATAAGACCAAACTTCTCGGTCCAAATAGAAATTCACTTCCTGAGGGGCTCCCATCACGATATAGATCATTCCTTTGTCTGTTTTCCAGCCTTCTTTGAAATCAGTTAAAAGTAAATTTGCAAACTCGATCTGTCTGAAATATTCCCGAATCAAGTCTTTAGCAGTGTCTGGATTTCGGGTTAAACCAATCCAATATTCATCTAATGCTTTTTTCTTGTCTGTAGCTAGTAGTAATGATTCGTGTTCTTTTCGAGTAGAAATGTAGGTAACCATCTGAACCATTTCCTCCCAGTCTTTCACCTTTGGGAAGGCCTCGTGTGTGGTTTTCAAAATCATTCCAGTCAACTTGGAAGTATCACTCTGGATAAAATAATATCCGATTTTATCGAGTGATTTGGGAACGTTGGCCAAGAAATCTCCCTCGTCCACTACTTCTAATTCTTTTGGAACTGCCGCTGGCTTAGTTTCCATTGGCGGGTAGGGCACTTCGAAATTGATAGGGTAGTAGAAGGAGTGTAAGTTTGGTCCACCACTGCTCTTGAATAGTAAGGAATTGCCAGAGTTCAGATAGTTCTGATCAAATCCCACTCCGTTAGCATAATAGGCTGCAAAATTAGGGAAATCGAACAGAAAGGGACTTTTGAGATCTAAGTGGTAATAATATTCATCACCCTGTCTGGTATCCAAAGCAGTGAAAAGTAGAACTGCAGTTTGATCTGCAGAGGAAATGTTAATCTCCTTTTCAAAAACCCAATGTCGATCCGTATCATGTGTCAGGTCATCAACCGTGAGAATCATGGTTTGATCGCCAAGAATCTCTTCTGTGTAAGAATTCAATAGCGAATAAGTGAAGCTGAAGGTGTTGAACTCCTGATTTCCCTCAATTTTCTCAACAACAAATTGAGTCCTGAACGTATTTTCAGAAATTTTAACAGGAACAATCTTTAATCCCAGTCGTGAATAGCGGGAATATCGAAGTGCCTGATTGAGATTGGTAAGATTTTTTTGTGAAAATGCTTGAGATCCTATTCCAAAGAAAAGGAGGGTAAAAAGTATGATTTTAATCGTTTGTTGCTTCATTGAGTGATTTTCTCGGTTTTAAAAATTAACCTTACTTTTGCCAAAATAGTAAAATTTTAAATGGCTACCTATACAACGGAAATCGCATCTGACAAGTTGGTCAGTGACAACCCGATTCATCAACGATTACTTAAAGCTTACATTGCTGCCAAGCCATTTATTTCAGGAGATCTTCTGGAACTAGGTTGCGGAGAAGGGCGAGGAGTGGAGGTTTTGCTTCCATTGGCTTCAAGTTATTTGGGACTGGACAAAATTCAAGAAGTCATCGATTCGTTGACCTTAAGATTCCCAACTGTTGAATTCCGTCAAGCAGTGATTCCACCTTTTGAGGGAATTGCTGACAATTCTTATGACACTGTGGTAAGTTTCCAAGTGATCGAGCACATTCCCAATGACCGACTTTTTCTACAGGAGATTTATCGAGTTTTAAAACCGGGCGGAAAAGCTATTATTTCCACGCCAAATATCAATCACACCCTTTCAAGAAACCCTTGGCATGAGCGTGAATACAAGCCTCAGGAGTTGATTGATTTGGCCGCTGGCATTTTTGATTCTGTCCGAGCAAATGGAATTGGGGGAAATGAAAAGGTGTGGGCTTACCATGAAGCTAATCGGAAGTCTGTTCGGAAGATTATGAGGTTCGATATTTTTGATTTGCAGTATAGGCTTCCTGTGGCAATCTTGAGAATGCCTTACGAAATTCTCAATCGAATGAATCGAAACAAGCTTCACAAGGAGCAAGGCAAAAGCGTAGTCGATATTTCCCATGAAGATTACATGGTGGTCGATGATCCGGAGAAAGGCTTGGATTTGTTTTATGTTCTTGGGAAAAAAGAATCTAGTATCAAGACTTCAGATCCAAGAGAATAGAGCTAAGAGAATAGAGCCAAGATCATTTTTGATGTTAGGGAAATTTGGAATAGAGTTGGAATAGACTTTTGAGTCAGTTTAGCGATAATAAAAGTCCTCAATACAAAAACCCAAAAACCCAAATTGGAATTTTGTTGCCAAATCCAACCTCGATTCCATCAGCTGCGACAAATGAGTTTGATTGATTTTTGAGTTGGGCGGATGATTTCTTCGATCCACCACTTTCGAAGAGAAAATTCTCATCAATGAGAAAGTCACCGAATTTTGGAAGGTTTACCTTATGGCCGGAATTTTTTAGTTGGTTGAGAAAAAAAGTTTCACGCTCATTTCCAAGATTGATTTCCTGCTTGGAGATAGCATGACCCAGATTCGTGTTTTCGAGGTATATTTTATCTGGTTTTTGAAGAATACTTGTTGATTTACCCGAAGCTTGTAGTGAATTGATGATTTTGGCTTTTTCCAAATAGTTCAGGTAAATCAATAAGGTGTTTCTTGTGATACCTATTTTTTCGCTCAGCTTCGAAATATTTGGGATGAAGGGGACGCTTTGAGAAAGCACATAAAGTAGCTGATACAGTTTCCGAATATTCTGAGGGTCAATTCCTTTGATAAATTGCAGATCTATTTCCAAAACGAGTCTTAAAACTTGCTCGATTCGAATAAAATAGGTGTTCGGATTCTCCTTAAAAAATGGATAGTAGCCGCCTTTGAGGTAGTTGGCAAAGTGAGCTAATGGCTTAAAATCACTTGAAAGGCTCGCTGCGATAGATTCATGATTAGTTAGAATATTTTCAAGTGCGATCGGCTCAAAATCTCCAATAGCCTCGATTTTCAGATACTCCCGAAATGATAATCCAGGGAGATCGTAGAATATCGCTCTTCTGGACAAGTCCACATTTTCTTTGATCAAATCAATAATAGACGAGCCGGTGAAAATGATTTTCAGATTCCGCTGAAAGTCATACATATTTTTGACCTCCCGTGCCCAATTTGGATACTTGTGTACTTCATCTAAAATCAGAAGTTCCCCTCCTAACTTTTCAAACTCTTCAGCAAGATTGACCACTGAGTTTTCAGAAAAATAAATATCGTCTAGGGTCACATAAAGGATAGCACGTGGCCGATCCTCTTTAAATAGTTGTGATGCTAGCTGAAGTAAAAGTGTCGTTTTCCCGGTTCCTCTGGCACCCAGTATACCAATCAGCCGATCAGTCCAATCGATTTTTTTGAAAAGGAATCTCTTGAAATCAATTGATTGAGATCGTATAAGTAGCGAAGATTTAAGAAAGAGCTTTTCCATTTTGCTTTATAGATAAAGCAAATATATACAATAATTGATTTATCCATAAAGCAATTTTACTCAAATTATGCTTTATCAATAAAACAAAAAAGCGAGCTCAAGATATTGGGCTCGCTTTTACTTTTAGCTAGACGATTTATTTTCGCTGGAGAAGACTTCCGCCACTTGATTCCTCTGCACCAAGTAATGATCCCATTCTTAACTTCAATTCTTGGGCTTTTTCCTGATAGCCTCGCTCCTCAAGAAGTGGGATGAAATACTTCACCATTTCGATGGAGATCATCATTTCGCGATCGTAGTCTCTATTTTGTTCCTGATAGAACTCGATCATGTCCAGAGATTTTTTTGAAATCTTATCGATAATATCCATTGCCTTTTCGTCCTCACCCACTTCAAAGAAAAGTGGAACAGACTGACCGCTGGAAAGATCATAAGGAATTGCTTCGTTTGGCATGACCTCTAACCCATAATTCAACAGGTCGGTAGCTTTTTCCATTTTATCTTGATCCAAAAGTGCAATTACAATGCTATTCAAAGCACTTCGGTGATTAGAGGCAAAACGTCGATATTCCTCATCCAAGTAGGCATCCGGATTATTCATCCCTCTGAAAGCAAAATTCTCTGTGAAATTCTTGTAAGCCAAGTCGGCATTGACCAATTCTTCTCGGATGAATTCCGGCTTGCGGATAGGAAGCAGTCGATAGGTCAATCCTTCCATGACTACATGCTCATCAATGCTAATTCCGATGGTAGCAAGAGAAGTATTATTGAAATAAATCGGTCGTTCCCAATTATTGGTAGCGATCAAGTCAATCAGCATCAGCGTTCCTTTGGTGACATATTGCCCTTTGATTTGCAGATTCATCTGAGAAACGATCAATTCGGTAAATTCTTCAGGAACGATATCCTTATTCATAACTGCTGCAGTATCCACTTCCAAAATCAGATTTCGAGAAGGCACCATATTGATTACACTTTTTCCTCCTGTTTCCATTCTGAGGAGAGGGGACCCACTGTTTATCAGTTTTAAATATTCTTCTGCCGAGATGGCATTTATGCCTTCCCGCTCTGTGACGTATAAAACATCATTGGTCCCTTTTTGATAGCGTTCGGGACTAAGGCTAAACGGTAATGGCTCAGATTCTCCAGCTTGTGAAGTCATCTGCTCGACATACCAGTCGGTGTCAAAATAGCTCAATACAATAACACGGACATCGGTTCGGAAACCTTCCACTTCCTGTACATACCAGAGTGGGAAGGTGTCATTGTCACCTCCGGTGAAAAGAATAGCATTCGGAGCGCAGGAAGCCAGGAAATTGCGAGCAGAATCCACCGAGAAATATCTCCCTCTCCGATTGTGATCATTCCAATTTTCACTGGCCATCAAACCAACTACTGGTAGCGTCAAAAGCGTGGCAATGATTCCCGCAGTTGCTAGATTCTTATTGGCTTTGGCTATCATGTGAGCGATAGCAAGGACGCCCATTCCTACCCAAATGGAAAAGGCATAGAAGCTACCCACATAGATATAATCCCGCTCTCGAGGCTCCACTGGTGGGGAATTCAGGTAGAGTACCAGCACTACACCCATCATTAAGAATAGCCAAAGATTGACGTAGAAGGATTTCGGATCTACTTTAGCCTGGAAAAACAAGCCTATGATTCCCAAAAGAAGCGGAAGCATCAGGTAATTATTATGCCCTTTGTTTTCTGTGATGTAATCTGGATAGTCCGTGGAAATTGCATCTGTAATTCCAATCCAAGGGGCGTCGGAAAAGTCTGATTCCCTGCCTGAGAAATTCCACATGAAATACCTGAAATACATATGCCCTAACTGATGGGAAAACATGAAATAAAGGTTGTCGCCGAAGGTTGGGTCTTGACCTTCCCGTAGACCAAGCTTTTGCTGATAGAGTCGTTTGTGATTTTCTTGGGTAGAATAGACGCGAGGGAGAATTGTCGTTTTGGTAGGATCGTATGTGTTTACCAGGCCGTAATCAACAATTTCATATTTGTCTTTACCCTTCATATATACCGGATCGCCTTCCACTTGATCTACCAGTTTGGCCGTGAAATACTGTCCATGAAGTAACGGGCGATAACCGTATTGCTCACGCTTCAGGTAAGAAACAAAGCTAATGATGTCTTTTGGAGCGTTTTCATTGATAACTGGATCTTGATTGGCTCGGATCACAATCAAGGCATAAGAGGAATAGCCTATCAGAATAAAAATTAATGAAAGAAGTGCGGTATTCAGAATCGCCTTCTCTTTTCTTCTGGAATAACGGTAAGCGTAAAAAACTCCGGATAGGAAAAGAATGATGAAGACTACGATTCCTGATCCAAAAGGTAGTCCTAGGCTATTGACAAAGAAAATCTCCAGCGATCCAGCTAAGCTCGGCAGACCAGGAATGATAATGTTATTGATGATGATCAAGGCTACTCCACCCAAAAACATAGCGAATACTGCTCCTTTGAAATTTGGCTTTTCGTATTTTTTGAAATAATAAATCAAAGCCAAAGCTGGGAGCGTCACCAAGTTTAACAAGTGAACACCGATCGATAGACCAACCAAATAGGCAATGAAAATCATCCATTTGTTTTCCTCGCGAGGATCTTTGATCACATCCCATTTCAAAAACGCCCAAATTACAATGGCTGTAAAGAAGGAAGACATGGCATATACTTCTGCCTCAACGGCTGAAAACCAGAAACTATCACTAAATGTGTAAACCAACGATCCGACTAATCCAGCACCGATTAAAGATATTGTTTGGCCTTTACTCTCCTGACCTTCCTCGATTTGGAATAGTCTTTTACCAAAAAGCGTAATAGACCAAAATAAGAATAGAATTGTGAATCCGGAAAAAACCGCACTCCCTACATTCATCCAATAGGCGATCTGCAAAGTGTCCCCAAATGCCAGAAAACTGAACATCCGATACACCAACAGAAAGAATGGTGCTCCCGGAGGATGAGGAACTTCCAGTTTGTAGGAAACAGCAATAAATTCCCCTGGATCCCAAAAACTAGCGGTTTGTTCGACAGTCAGAATATATACCAGTGTAGCTACTGCAAAGACTATCCAGCCAGTGACATTATTGATTTGCTTGAAATTGAGCATTTATAAAAAGAATTAGTCGGGCGAAAATAAAAAAATAATCGCCAAGTCAGGGAATTTTAGCACTTTTTAAAACTTTAGATTAAATGCAATCCATTTTTTAGAAAGCCTACCAACAGGAGAGGTTACCAAGATTTCACAGCGCGCACACAGTAAATGGTGAAGAAAAGAATGGTTTCAGCCCGCCTTGTTCTGAGATTAATACTAGAAGAATCCAAGCTATTCCATCAATCCCATTTGAGATTCCTACTTTATGAATGTTACCTCTTTGTGATAAAAATTACTGTGCTGAACTGATTTGCGCCCTACTTTTGTTGAGTAAATTAAATTTGGAAGCTATGAGCACTAAACAAAAAACATTTCAGGAGCTGATTGATGGCGATACACCGGTATTGGTAGATTTCTTCGCCACATGGTGTGGACCTTGCAAAATGATGCAACCAATTTTGGAAGATGCTTCAAAACAACTGGGGGGAAAAGTCAAAATCCTCAAAGTAGATGTGGATAAAAACCAGCTCGCGGCAAGTAAATTTCAAGTGCGGGGTGTTCCTACATTGATCCTTTTCCAAAAAGGGAAAATCCTCTGGAGAGAATCCGGAGTAGTGCCTGCTCATCAATTAATCAAAACTATCGAAGCATCTGTTTCATCATCTTCCTAAGTACTGTGACAAAAGTCATTTAGTCTAAGCCCGACGCGCATTACTTTTGAATAATCTTAAAGAAAAAAATAACTAACGATATGAAAATCGAACAAATCTATACCGGATGTCTTGCCCAAGGAGCATACTATATTGAGTCAGATGGAGAGGCAGCGGTCATCGATCCGCTAAGAGAAGTCCAGCCTTATATTGAGAAGGCAGAGCGAAGAAATGCTAAAATCAAGTATGTTTTTGAGACGCATTTTCATGCTGACTTCGTATCCGGGCACCAGGATTTAGCTGCTAAAACAGGAGCGAAAATAGTATATGGCCCTACAGAAATGAAAATGGGATTTGAGGCGATTGTGGCAAAAGATGAGCAGGTTTTCCAACTTGGAAGGGCTAAAATCAAAGTGATCCATACCCCTGGTCATACCATGGAAAGTTCTTGCTTCCTACTTTTTAACGAAGAGGGAAAAGCAGAAGCGATCTTCACTGGAGATACTTTGTTTATCGGTGATGTGGGAAGACCTGATCTTGCACAGAAAGTAGTCAAAGATCTTACTCAGGATATGCTAGCGGGGTATTTATATGATTCGCTTCGGAATAAAATCATGCCGCTTCCAGACGATTTGATTGTCTATCCAGCCCATGGTGCAGGTTCTGCCTGTGGTAAAAATATGAGCAAGGAGACATCTGATACGCTTGGCAATCAAAAGAAGACCAATTACGCACTTCAGGATATGACTAAGGAAGATTTTACCAAAGAGCTCATCACTGGCTTGACTCCTCCTCCGGCATATTTCCCACAGAATGTGATGATGAACATCGAGGGCTATGATAGCATTGATAAGGTGATGGAAAGAGGTGCAAGAGCGCTTTCCCCAGCTGAATTCGAGGCTGCTGCCAATGAAACCGGTGCTTTAATACTTGATACGCGAGATCCGCAAACATTTGCTAAGGGCTTTGTCCCAAATTCTATAAATATTGGAATCGATGGAAGTTTTGCAGTTTGGGTAGGAGCGATGATTCCGGATTTGAAGCAAGAAATTCTGATCGTGGCAGAGCCAAGAAAAGAAGAGGAAGTAGTAACCAGACTTGCCAGAGTTGGATATGATTTTTCATTAGGATATTTAAAAGGTGGGTTTGATTCTTGGAAAACTTCAGGAAACGAAGTTGACAGCATCAAATCTATTTCAGTGGAGGAGCTTGCTGAAATCAAATCCAAAGAAGGGGATATTCATTTTCTTGATGTGAGAAAGAATTCAGAGTTTCAGTCAGAGCATGTCCTAAGCGCGGAAAACGCACCACTTGACTACATTAATGAAAGTATGCTGAAGGTCGATAAAAACAAGACGTACTATGTCCATTGTGCAGGTGGATACCGGTCGATGGTTTTCAATTCCATCTTGAGAGCTCGAGGGTATGATAATCTGATCGATGTAAAAGGTGGCTACAAAGAAATTAAAGACTCGGGGAAATTTGAAGTTTCAGATTACGTTTGCCCAACTACTTTGCTTTAAGAAATTGAAAAATTGAAAATTACCCCCGATGGCAGGTCGAACAAACCTGCCATCGACATTTTACATCACCCTAATTTACTGTAGTATATGGAAGAATTTATTGAATGGCTTGCCCAACCATGGCCTTGGTACATCGCCGGTCCGATGATTGGATTGACCGTACCGGCCTTATTGATTTTGGGAAACAAGACCTTCGGCGTATCCTCTTCATTGAGGCACGTTTGCGCCATGTGCGTACCCTCAGGCATTCCTTTTTTCACTTACAACTGGAGAAAAGAAACGTGGAACCTGGTTTTTGTTTTAGGAATATTGTTTGGTGGCTTTGTCGCTACGACTTTCATCTCGGATCCTGACGAAATTGTGATTGCGACAGAAACCCAGCAAGAACTAGCTGCGCTGGGGATCACTGATTTTTCAGGACTGATGCCTACGGATATCTTTTCTTGGGAAAATTTATTCACAGGAAAGGGCCTCCTTTTTCTTGTAATAGGTGGTTTTATGGTAGGTTTTGGAACTCGGTATGCAGGCGGTTGTACTTCTGGCCATGCGATCATGGGAATTAGTTCACTTCAATGGCCTTCATTAGTTGCTACGATATGTTTTATGATCGGAGGGTTTTTGATGACTCATGTGTTGATGGAGCCTTTAATGAAATTGGTAGGATTTTAAAAAGAACTAGATGAAAGTAGCTGAAAAAGAAGTAGAAGAATTTGTGTGTGACGCGCCAAACGCGCAGGCCACCGGAGAAAAGGGTTTCGCCCTATTGAAATATTTGATTCTGGGGATTCTATTCGGGATTGTGTTTGTGAAAGCAGAAATCATCTCTTGGTTTCGAATTCAGGAAATGTTTCGTTTAACTTCATTCCACATGTATGGAGTGATTGGTTCCGCGATTGTTACTGGGATTATCTCCATCCAACTGATTAAAAGATTTAATATTAAATCAATCGCAGGTGAGAAGATCATTATTCCGAAGAAGGAATTTAGAAAAGGACAAATCTACGGTGGGTTTATTTTTGGTTTGGGCTGGGCAATTACTGGAGCCTGTCCAGGACCATTATTTGCACAGATTGGGAGCGGATTCACGGTAGTGATTGTGACTTTATTATCAGCTATCGCCGGAACTTGGGTCTATGGAAGATTCGCAGATAAATTTCCAAATTAGCGTTTGAATTCAAAAAAACATAAGCCAATTTCTGAATAAGAGATTGGCTTTTTCAGTTAAAAACTTTTTTGATTATAAATCTTATGAAGAAAATAATGGAGGCAATAATGACTCCTGCGATAAGAAATTCCATTTGGTAAAATTTCCTATAAAACCCTTGAAATTCCAAATAGTTTTTGACTAAGGGAAAAAAGGAATTCTTGATAGTGGTCCAATATCTTTACTTTTGGGGGCCTTTAAACCTATTTAGACTTATGAATTCACTCTCCAAAAGAAGAATTGCGCTGGGAAGCATGTTCTTTTTTGTAGGCCTTTGCTTTTCGAGTTGGGCAGCTCGAATCCCGGATGTTCAGGCTAAGTTTCAGCTTTCCGAAGGTCAATTGGGCACGCTATTGCTTTTTCTGCCAATTGGCTCCTTGATCGGATTACCGATCGCTGGCTGGTCGGTTCACCAATTTGGCAGCCGTAGGGTCATTATGATTGGAAGTTTTGCCTATGCCATGACCTTGCCTCTGATCGGATTAGCACCGACTACTTGGTTGATAATTCCTGTGCTGATTCTTTATGGTATGCTGGGGAACGTCATGAATATCTCTTTGAATACGCAAGCCCTTGATCTGGAAGATAAAATGGGCAAAAGTATCTTAGCTTCCTTTCATGGGCTTTGGTCTATGGCAGGATTTACCGGAGCAGGGATAGGAGCGGGGATGATTTATTTAGGGGTAGGACCACCAGTGCATTATGCGACTGTGACGTTGATCTCGATTGTCATCATTCTTTCCGCACAAAAATATATCATCAAAGAGGATAAAATAGTTGAGGATGGAGGAATGGTACTCAAAAAGCCAGATGATTTATTGCTTCGAATCTCTATGATCGCCTTTTTGGCCATGATGGCGGAGGGTTGTATGTTTGATTGGAGTGGTGTTTACTTCAAGAAAGTGGTAATGGCTGAGCCTTCTTGGATCGCGCTAGGTTATGTGGCATTTATGGGTTCGATGGCTACAGGGAGATTTTTGACAGATCGCGTGACCAGTCGATTTGGGAAAGTAACTGTAATCCAATTTAGTGGATTAGTGATTTTCATTGGATTGGTGATGGCTGTGATCTGGCCTACAGTTCTCATGGCCACGATCGGTTTTCTAATTGTCGGATTTGGGGTGGCTTCTTTGATCCCAGTTTCATATAGTATCGCAGGTCGATCTAAGCTTTATTCCCCAAGTGTAGCTTTGGCTTTGGTCTCAACAATTTCATTTTTTGGCTTTCTGATTGGACCTCCCTTAATTGGATTCATCGCCGATTTATTTAATTTGAAAGTTTCTTTCATCTTAGTAGCCCTCAATGGTATTGGTATCTTTATCCTTTCCAGTGTTAGAAAACAGGTCTTTTTAATCCATGAAAAATCTTAAGCGTGGCAATTAATAATTCATTTCATTACAATAAAGAGTTTGAGGTTGGCTCATTTCAAGTTCATCCTGATGGGAAATTGCGAATGAATTCTTTGGCTGATTTCTTTCAGGAAGTTGCTTGGCGGCATGCTGACTCAGCTGATTTTGGGAGGAACCTTTTAGAAAATAATCTCAGTTGGGTGCTGGCTAGATTTGACATCAAGGGAGAAAATCTTCCGAGCTGGGGAGAAGCGATTCGCGTCCATACAGCTGGCAGAGGAGTGGATAAATTATTTGCTTTTCGCGAATTTTTAATCACCAATCCGAAGGGCGAGCCACTAGCCACAGCGATGTCTTCGTGGGTTTTGCTGAATACTCAGACCAAAAAGCTTCACCGACCAGATGAAGTTTTGCCCGCTGAGCTTTTTGTTCCCAATCTGAAGCCTGATTGGCAACCGGATCGAATTCGAGTGTCAGGAAAGCTTTTGATCGAGGAGGAGCTAAAAGTTAGATTTTCTGACTTGGATCTGAATAATCACGTGAATAATACCACCTACATTCGATGGGTCGAGGATCTCTGTAAAGTTTATCAAATTGATTCAAGCCACCTTCTCATCAATTATTTGGCAGAATGTGTGCTCGGCGATCAAGTCAAATTGGAGCTTTACGAGTCTAAGGGGAAAATTCAAATTCAAGGAAAAGTTTCTGATAAATTGGTATTTCTGGCAGAAACATTAGCTTGAATTGTATTGCAAACTCCTTTTCTTTAATTTCCAAATGTGTGATAAGAGTCACAACTTTTAACTTCGCTCTTTTCTCATTTTTGTAAAAAGTATTATATGTATCCTTATAATGCACGTTCCGATCAAAAACGAAATCCTGAATTGGAATTGGATCGAATCCCCCTTTCTCAAAGGGGGTGCGGGGGATTTTATGAAAAATCAGTTTTAAATTTTGATACGTGCAAGTAAGCGGATACACCTAAAGAGTATAAAGCATAAGTATGAGAAACCTAGGAAAACCATTTCTAAAACTGATCACCCTAATGATAGGTCTTTTGGGTCTTGCTTTAGCATTGGTTGGGGTAGTTGGTTTTGCATTATACCTCGCTTTTCAAGGTGTATCCCCAGGCTCAGAGTCTCAGATCCAAGTAAAAGTTGAGGAATCTCCGGTTCCTACAATAAAGCCATTAATGGATCCAATGGGTATGTGGCAAGCTCCTGATTGGTCTAAAGTTAATGATGAGCCAAATGCAGAATCCATTAAATACGGGCGCGAATTAATTGCTAATACTTCTGAATATCTAGGGCCAAATGGGAAAGTGATGAAAATTTCCAATGGCATGAATTGCCAAAATTGTCATTTACAAGCAGGAACAGCTCCACTGGGAAACAATTATTCTGCTGTGGCTTCTACTTATCCTAAAGTAAGGGGTCGATCAGGTCAACTGGAAGATATTCCGAAACGAATCAACGACTGTTTTGAGCGGAGTTTAAATGGTGAAGGGCTGCCAGTCTCCAGTAATGAAATGATCGCAATGGTTGATTACATGGAGTGGCTGGGAAAAGATGTTCCGAAAGGCGAAAAACCGAAAGGGGTCGGGCTGTATGAAGCTCCCTTCTTGGATCGAGCAGCCGATCCGATAATAGGTAAAAGTATTTATACCCGACAATGTCAATCTTGCCACATGGAAGACGGTCAAGGGGTTCAGAAATCGGATCGTTCGGCTTATACCTATCCGCCACTTTGGGGAGAAAATAGTTACAATAATGGAGCAGGCCTCTTTAGACTTTCTCGATTTGCAGGCTATGTTCGAGCCAATATGCCATTAGGTGCGACATACGAGCGACCCATTCTTACTGATGAAGAGTCATGGGATGTTGCCGCGTACGTTAACAGCCTTAGCCGACCGGAGAAGGATCTTTCTCAAGATTGGCCAGATATATCCAAAAAACCTATGGATCATCCATTCGGTCCTTATTCTGATCAGTTTTCAGAAAGCCAGCACAAGTTTGGCCCATTTCAGGTCATCCAAGCGGTGAAATCAAAATGAGATTACTTTATGCCTTTTTGGCATTCTTTATCACTATCCACTCATTTTCTCAAGAAAAAGAGCGGACTATCACACTAGTGCCTAAAGCTCATTTTCGAACTTTCTGGATGAGTACAAGCTATCCAAGCGATTTTAAAAATGATTTTGCGCTGGGGAGTTCTTTGAATCTTGGAGGCGAGATGAGTTACAAAGACCGCTTGAAAATCCAGCTAGGCTACCGGTTTTTTGGAAATCTCTGGAGTTCTGACTTATCTGAGGTTGACCCGCTCTCCGGGCAATCGAATCGTTACGAAATCGGATTATTTGATCTGCTAAATCCAGAAGACAGATTTTTTGGGAAAATAGAAACGTTATCAGTTTCGTATTCTCAAAGCAAATGGGGAATTACTGCGGGAAGGATGGGGGTTGATTCGGATTGGATAAATCCTCAAGATGGTCGACTGGCACCTACAGCGATTGAAGGGATCAACTTTTGGTTTGAATCAGAGAAACATTTCAAGTTGGAGTTCTGGGGAATCGGTAAAATAAGTGTTCGAGGTACAAGTCAATGGCTGACTGTTGGAGAATCTATCGGTGTATTTCCATTGGGAAGAGATGTGTTTGGGAAGCCAGCAAAATATTTTCAGAATACAGAAAGTAAGTGGATCAGCATCTTAGAACTTTCAAAGAATTGGGAAAATTTTGATGCTAGAGCTTCTATGACCTCAGTCCAAAATATCTCAAATACTCTCTGGATTAACGGAGAACACAACTTAGTAAAAAATCCCAATTGGCTTTTTGGAGTACAATTCGGTTTCCAGCATGGTTGGGGAGATGGAGGGAATCCAGACCCTCAACTCGCATATAAAAATCCTGAGGACTGGAATTATGCAATTTCGTTTAGAGTTGGCTATGCTAATAATCGGCTAAAAACTAATTTGAATTCCACTCATTTGGGAGGCAATGGTCGTTGGCTTAGTCCAAGAGAGTGGGGCAGGGATGCTTGGTATACCTTTATCCCAAGAGAACGGAACGAAGGTTTTTCGAGCTTAAATGCAGTCACGGCGTATTTGGAATATGGGTTTCCAGAAATTGGCTTGGTACCATACCTCCAGGTCGGCCTACACTTACTCCCGGATATCGATTTGGTAGAAGCCAACAAATATAATTTCCCGTCTTACCGTCAGACTAATCTAGGGTTAAAGTATAGACCAAAAGGTTTAGAGAAGCTGTCGATTGATGCAGTTATTATGACAAAGGAGGCATTGGTGAAGACTGATTTAAATCCAAATCAACGCTATAATAAGGTTGGTATGATTCACACGAATTTGATTTTGAACTGTAATTTGAACTAATCCAGGGAAGCAGTATAGTTTATACTCAAGGATTAACTTTTAGCACCTGCTAGGTTTTACGAATTCTTATCCCCACCTTTGTAGCATAAAGGCGCTAAGTCGAAAGATTTATCCTTTTCTTGAAATCAGAAGTAAGCGTTGATTATCAACCTGCTTAAGTAGCAAATTCGAGAGTTTCCCCCGCAAAGGTTTTAATTCTTCATCTTTCTACTTTTTTAATCACAATAACATAAGCGTTATTTTAGATTAAAACCTGCAGCACACCCTTCGGGAAAACAAAAGTTTAACACTATTAACAGAAAGTCTATTAAAACAGTAAGGTTCTCAGAATCAGAATTATCTGAATTCTCCCAAACACTAAGATCTCGAGTGTATGGACATTTCAAGTCCACCAACAGTTCGAAATTCGCAACTCCAGCAATGGTCGTAAAAACCATTTTATTGGTTGCCCTTTATCTCGTACCTCTAATTCTAATTACAACCGGAGTTGCTTCTACTACTTTTCAGATGTTTGCTTGTTTTGTTTTAGCCGGTTTTGGAATGGCTGGCGTAGGGATGGGTGTGATGCATGATGCTATTCACGGTTCCTATTCAAAAAATCCTTCGGTGAATAAATGGGTAGGTCATACTTTGGATATGGTTGGTGCCAGTTCTATTGTGTGGAAATTACAACATAATGTTCTACATCACAGCTATACTAACATCGATGATCATGATGATGACATTAATGCTCCATTCTTTCTGAGATTTTCCCCGAACGCCCCACAAAATAATCTGCATAAATATCAGCATCTCTACGCGTGGTTCTTCTATTCTTTATCTACCCTTTCTTGGGTGACAGTTAAGGATTTTATTCGTTTGAAGCGCTATTACAAAAAAGGACTGATAAAGAATGAGCAAGATTATCGAAAAAATGTATTGAAAATAATCGCCTGGAAACTCGGTTACTTTAGTGTCATTTTAGGATTACCGTTAGTATTTGCACCATTCTCTGCTGGAATGCTGCTGTTAGGTTACCTCGCTATGCATTTTGTGACTGGATTCACGATTACTATGGTATTTCAGATTGCACATATTGTGGAAGATGTAGATTTTCCAATGCCAGACTCTGAGGGTGTTGTTGAAGGAGAAAGAATTCTCCACCAATTAGCTACTACTTGTAACTTTGCACCCAATAATAAACTTCTATTTTGGTTTATCGGAGGCTTAAATTACCAAGTAGAGCATCACTTGTTCCCGGATATATGTCATATTCACTATCGAGAGATTGCTCCAATAGTGAAAGCAACTGCGGAGGAATTTAATATTCCTTACCATTCAAAGCCCCATTTTTTGTCGGCTGTACTTGACCATTTTAAAATGCTCTATGTCTTGGGTAATATGCCCAAAGCAGTCCCAGTAAAAGCCTGATCTAATGACATTCAATAGAAATACAAAGCCTGCAAACCAAAATCGCAATCCGCGACCAACTGGTAGACCAGCGCAAAAGAAGAAAGAATCTACACTAGACCCTAGGCTCCTTGTGAAAAAGGCTGAACCAAGTGGACAGGAAGGATTTCAATCTGTGAGCCCGTTTACAGGGCTAAATCTCAATACTTCTTTACTGAAAAATATTCAGGCAAAAGGCTATGAGAACATGACCTACATTCAAGAGAAGTCTATTTCACCTTTATTGGATGGAAGAGATTTACTTGGGATTTCCAATACTGGTTCCGGTAAAACTGGCGCTTTCCTAATTCCGATCATTGAGCATGCGAAAGCTGATCCTTCCGGTTTCTCAGCATTAATAGTCACTCCTACCCGGGAGTTGGCACTTCAGATTGAAGAAGAATTCAAGAGCTTGACTAAGGGAATGAATCTCTACTCCAATACTTTTATTGGTGGGACGAATATCAATTCAGATTTTAAAGCATTGGGAAGAAAGCTTCACGTGATTGTGGGCACTCCTGGTAGACTTTTGGATTTGGCAGATCGTAAGTTGCTTCATTTGAACCGAATCAACACACTTGTTTTGGATGAGTTTGATCGTATGCTTGATATGGGATTTGTTAACGATGTTAAAAAACTCGTGAATGCAATGACCAAGCGAGAGCAGACTATGCTTTTCTCGGCTACCCTCGATCTGTCACAGAAAAAGCTTATTGATGGTCTTTTAAATGATCCTGTTGAGGTGAAAGTGAATACAGGTGGTACTACAAGTGAAAATGTCGATCAGGAAATCATCCGCGTCCCAGATGGAAAAGATAAGTTTGACGTACTGTCAAGTTTATTCAGAAATGAAGGATTGGATCGTGTGATTATTTTCATGGAGACGAAAAGACTTGCAGATCGTATCGCAAAAAAATTAAATCAAGTTGGAGTAAAATCCGGACTGATTCACGGCAATAAATCCCAAAATTTCCGAAATCGAACAATAGAAGAGTTCAAAAACGGAACAACTAGAGTGCTTGTAGCTACCGATGTGGCTGCCAGAGGTATAGACGTGGCTGATGTATCCCATGTGATAAATTATCAGCTTCCCATGTCTATGGATAGCTATATCCACAGAATAGGCCGGACAGGTCGGGCCGGAAAAACCGGTACGGCCATAACATTTGTCAATTAAAATCGCCGAAATGTCAAAAAATCAGAACACATTCATCAAAAAACAAAAAGCAGAACTTAAAAAAAGAAAGAAAAGAGAAAAACAAGAAAAAATGGCATCTCGAAAGGATCAACCTAAAAGTGGAGATCTGGATGATATGATGGCTTATGTGGATGAATTCGGAAACATATCTGATACACCACCAGAGCCAGAGCCACCAAAAAAAGAAATTAATCCGAGTCAAAAATTTAATAGAAACACCAAATTTAAAAGTCAGTAATCATGAATGAAGGAACAGTAAAATTCTTTAACACAACCAAAGGTTTTGGTTTTATTACACCAGCAGACAACAGTGAAGATGTATTCGTACACCACTCTGGTCTTGTACACGAAATCCGTGAGAACGATCGTGTTACTTATGACATAGTTCAAGGTAAAAAGGGCGTTAACGCGGTTAACGTAAAGGTAGCTAAGTAATTAATCTCGGGTTTTCCCGAAAAATAATACTTCAACCGGTGCCTGCAGATCCCTGATTTGCAGGCATTTTATTTTTCTTGATACTGGATTTGGTTGGTGAGGTCTTTGTCTGACTCCAGCTCATTAAGGTTGGTCAGTGTGGTGGAGGCAATCTGGTGAAGGGCTTCTTTCGTCAGGTAAGCTTGATGACCTGTGATCAATACATTTGGGAAATTCATTAATCGTGCGATATCCTCATCTTGAAGAATTTCAGCGGATAAATCCTGAAAAAAGAGATCTTCCTCTTGCTCATAAACATCAATTCCCAAATAGCCTACTTTTTTCTTTTTTAAGGATTTAATCATCGCCTTAGTATCAATCAATGCTCCCCTGCTCGTGTTGATGATAGCGACTCCTTCTTGCATTTTGGAAAGACTCTCGCTATTGATCAGGTGTTTTGTTTCAGTTGTCAAAGGACAATGCAGCGAGATAATGCTGCTTTTAGCAATCAACTCAGCCAATTTCACATAGCTAACTCCTAAGGTTTTCAGATCCTCATTTTCGAAGTGATCAAAGGCTATTACCTTACAGCCCATTCCTAACATTATCTTACAAAAAGCACTTCCTATTGCACCTGTACCAATGACACCAACCGTTTGCTTGTGAATATTAATTCCGATCAGTCCTTCTAAGGAAAAATTATTTTCTCGCACTCGATTATATGCTTTGTGAGTTTTTCTGACAACGGTCATCAAAAGTGCTAGCGCATGCTCTGCGACTGCTTCTGGGCTGTATGCAGGAACCCTACAAATTCGTATTCCAAGCTTATCGGCTGATTTAAGATCGACTTGATTGTAGCCTGCGCATCTGAGCACAATATTTTTTACTTCTAATTCCGCTAGTTTCTTGAGGACCTTTTGATCCAGCTGATCATTTACAAACGTGCAGATGGCATCATTTCCCTGCGCTAGGTAAACAGTATCTTGGTCCAACCTTACTTCATAGTAAGTGAGTTGATGGTCAAAATTTGAAGCAACTTGCTCGAAACTCGTTTTATCGTAAGATTTAGCACTGAAAAAAGCCACTTTCATATATATCTCGATTAAATAAGTTCTGAAATAATGTTACATTCAAAATAAAAAAGAAATGAAAACATTGCTCTTATCCATTCCAATTTTATTCCTTTTGTCTTGTGGTGAAAGGGAACTGAACGCCACCACCACAGAAACTACAATTGAACAAATGCCTATGGCTACCGCCCCAGATTCAGTACTTCGACACGTTGTTTATTTCAGTTTCAAGGAAAGCGCTTCTCCTGAAAATATCCAAGAAGTCGTGGATGAGTTTAGAAACCTTCAAAACGAAATCCCTGGTATCGAATCTTTTGATTGGGGCCTTAATTCTAGTCCAGAAGGACTCAATCAAGGCTTAACGCATGCTTTCACTTTAACTTTTCATTCGGATGATGCACGTAATGCTTATTTACCTCATCCAGCTCATAAAGCCTTTGGAGACATTCTCGGCCCTTATTTGGACAAAGTGATGGTATTGGACTATTGGACTAGAAAGTAATTATTGATCATAAGGCAAGGCCGAGGAATCGGTTTTGCCTGGTTGTTTGATAGTCAAAACCTCAATTACCTCGAAATTGCTTGCTCCTCTCCATGGAAGCATGCCGTTATACTCTTTGTATCGGAGCTCGACATGCTTACCTGAAGAGAGCTCTAATTGCTCTGCAACTGACGGGTCTGTAACACTAAATCTGAATTCATTGCTTTGCAATCCGCCTGCGGTCGGGCTTTGAAAACCTTCCTGAACCACTCTGCCTTCGTAAGTTTTGAATAATACTCCTTTTTTCACGAAGTAATTAAGACTTCCTGCTTTGACCCCTTCCCCAAATACAAATAAGTATTTGTACCAAAAAATACCGATAAATACGGTAAGCAGAACTATCCCGATGATCCAGCCAATTTTTTTCATAATGAGTAACAATTTGGCCTAAAGATAAAAATGATCAGAGTTAATCGTTTAACACCTTTGAAAAACTTTTCAAACCAAAAAAAAAGCTGCCCGAACTGAGCAGCTTTTTAAAAAATTAATCCACCAACCAAATAAAATCTGAATAGCCTTTTGATGCCATTTCCTCTTTGGGGATGAACTTCATTGCGGCTGAGTTCATACAATATCTGAGGCTTGTTGGCTCTGGACCATCGTAGAATACGTGCCCCAAGTGGCTATTTCCAAGTTTACTTCTTACCTCCACTCTCGTCATTCCCATCGCTTTGTCCACAGGTTTATCAATGATCCTAGCATCGATTGGTTTGATAAAACTTGGCCACCCTGAGCCAGATTCATATTTGTCTTTTGAGCTGAAAAGCGGAGCTCCTGAGACGACATCTACATAGATTCCGTCCTTCTTATTTCCATTGTATTCATTCTGGAAAGCACTTTCTGTAGCATCTTCCATCGTCACTTCATACTGAAGTTCTGTTAAATTGTTTTTTAGTTCAGATTTGGTTGGTGTTGGATAGTTTTCCTCACTCAATTCTGGCCAATGGGCCTCGATAAAGGCATCTCTTCCAGATCCGGTGCGATATGCATAATACTCTTTCGGGCTTTTTTTGTAATAATCCTGGTGATAATCTTCCGCAGCATAGAAATTGGTATACTTGATCACTGGAGTGGCTATAGGCTTTTTGAATTTTTCTGATTTATCCAGATACTTTTTAGACTCCTCTGCTACTTTCTTTTGCTCCGCATCGTGAAAGAAGATCGCAGACTCATATTGGGTTCCTCGGTCATAGAATGAACCACCGACATCGGTCGGGTCAAAGGTCTGCCAGAAAATATCTACCAATTCCGAATAACTGATGACTTCCGGATCAAAAGTAATCTGAACAGCTTCACGATGAGACGTTTTTCCACCGGACACTTCACCATAGGTAGGGTTTTTCTCCTTCCCGCCAGAGTATCCAGAAACTACAGATACGACGCCATCAATTCCTTCAAATGGTGCTTCTACACACCAGAAACAGCCTCCTGCAAAAGTTGCGAGTTCTGTGTTTCCATTGTAATTGGATACCAATTCGGCATCTGAAGCAGTCGCTTCCTGATATTCTGCTGTGGATGTTCCACAGGACATTAATAGTCCTACTAGTAAACTTAACATAGGTAAAATTCTTTTATTTGAATGAGTCATCTGAGAATAGTTCTTTTTTTTGGGTTGAATCCGAAGACATCAAAACAGTTTTTTCTTCGTTCTGTTTGGGTTGGTCTTTAAATCCGGTTTCACCATTTACGAGGTGATTCCAGCTCTGGTTCGTCTTCTGAAATACAAATAAGCAAAATCTCTTGCTATGACGGATTAACCTAGATCAGCGATAAAAAATTCAATTTGGGTCTATTTGACCTCTAGATCAGGTTTCC
>JBBQDY010000011.1:0-25085 GCA_038320155.1 Cytophagales bacterium | reverse complement strand
TTTCTACAACGAATGGGGTCCATTTCAATTCTGATTCATTGCTCTTTAGGACATGATCAATAAATGCCATTCCTCGGATTCCATCTTCTACTCCGGGATAATCTTCCCATTCCTCTTTTGGCTTTTGACCTGCTCGTTCTGAATAGATGCATCGAGCAAAATTCCGATAGAGATTGGCAAAAGCTTCAATGTATCCTTCCGGATGGCCGGCGGGAGTTCTGGTATTTTCCTGAGCAAGGGATCCCAAATAGCCCGTTCCAGCGCGATATACTTGATCTGGACCTTCAGGCCAGCGCACTAGCAAGGTGTTGTTATCCTCTTGCTCCCATTCCAATCCACCTTTTTCGCCATAGACTCTAACTTTCAAATTATTCTCCGCGCCTGTATCTGTTTGCGAAGCCATGAGGACTCCAGAAGCTCCGTTTTCGAATCTCATTAATACCACACCATCATCATCGATTGCACGTCCAGGAATTTTGATGTAGAGATCGGCGCAAATCTGAGAAACTTTCTCTCCAGTGACATATTCAGCCATGTGGAATGCATGCGTCCCGATATCACCCATACAACCTGCGAGTCCATTTCGTTTTGGATCGGTACGCCATTGAGCTTGTTTGTTATCCTCAGTTTCCAAAAGTTTATAAAGCCAGCCTTGAGGATATTCTACGTACACTTTTCGGACTTTCCCGATTTTGCCCTCGGCGATCATCTGCTTTGCTTGCTTGATCATCGGATACCCCGAATAGGTGTGGGTCAATAAAAACCGCTGATTTGACGCCTTAACAATAGCATATAGCGATTTAGCTTCCTCATAATTTAGTGTTAATGGCTTGTCCAAAACCACATGAAAGCCATTTTCAAGGGCTTTGACCGCAGGGTCATAATGCACATTATTTGGAGTCACGATGACTACCACATCGATTCTTTCTGATTCGGGTAGCTGAAGTTCTTTGGCAAAAAGTTCATCATAGCTGGCATATACTCGAGAAGGGTCAAGCATCAGCTCCTCGCCACGAAGTTTGGACTTTTCTGGATTAGAGCTAAAAGCCCCAGCAGCAAGCTCAAACATCCCGTCCATCAATGCGCCATTCAAGTGGATGGCACCAATAAAGGATCCGGGTCCGCCGCCGATTAATCCGATCTTCAATTTTTTGGGTTCTGACATAGTTAAAAAGACTTTTTTCGGGTTTTATTCTTGAAATAATTGATTTCTTCTGGAAACTCTATCTAAAATTCAATGAATCGAGACAATAATTTTTCAATAGCTTCAGTGTGTTATGAGTGGCTTTTGCAAAATTATTTCCCTTCTTTATTCACAAAGTCAAATGAACTCCTTAAAATACAGCAAAAAGCCCAAATTCTAAACTTTGGGAGGATTTTACAATTAATTACTACTAACTACATTCTATGAATTTAGCAATCAAGTCTCGGCTTTCGCTGATGATGTTTATGGAGTTTTTTATCTGGGGATCTTGGTATGTCACGATGGGGACTTTTCTGGGGGCCAATCTTTTGGCTAAGGATCAAGATATTTCGCTTGCTTTTTCTACCCAGTCATTTGGAGCAATCATCGCACCTTTTATAGTGGGATTGATTGCAGATCGCTACTTTCATGCCCAGCGGATTTTGGGCGTGATTCATTTAATAGGAGCCGGATTGATGTACTTAATGTACACCTCCACGGATTTTGGGGGCTTTTTCCCGATTTTATTGGCATATATGATTCTATTTATGCCGACACTCGCTTTGGTTAATTCTATTTCCTTTAATCAAATGAAAGACCCGGCCAAGGAATTTTCTGTGATTCGAGTTTGGGGGACAATCGGATGGATCGCCGCAGGTCTCTTGATCAGCTATTTCGCTTGGGACAGCCAAGAAGGATTGAAAGAAGGCCTGCTCCGCAATACTTGGCTGATGGCAGCAATTGTTTCTTTGATTTTGGGATTTTTCAGTTTTACCCTTCCCCAGACTCCACCTCAAGCCAAATCCGCTGATAAAATCAAACTCTCTGAAATCCTTGGGTTAGATGCATTGGCACTATTGAAACATCGAAATTTTGCAATATTTTTTATCTCTTCGATTTTGATCTGTATCCCATTGGCATTTTATTATCAAAATGTTAGCCCTTTTCTTACCGAAATCGGGGTAGAAAATTCCACTGGGAAAATTGCATTGGGGCAGGTTTCCGAAGTGATCTTTATGCTTGCCCTGCCACTGTTTTTCACACGATTTGGAATCAAAAAGACCTTAGTCTTAGCCATGCTAGCCTGGGCCTTGCGCTATCTATTTTTTGCCTTTGGCAATGCAGACGAAGGAGTATGGATGCTTTTGGTAGGGATTCTCCTACACGGAATATGTTACGATTTCTTCTTCGTAAGTGGGCAGATATACACTGATTCTCATGCTGGAGCTAAATTCAAATCATCAGCGCAGGGATTAATCACTTTGGCCACCTATGGAATAGGAATGCTAATCGGCTTTTGGGCGGCAGGATTGATTTCCAATCACTTCCTCGATTCAACCGGTAATCACGACTGGAAATCAATTTGGTTAATTCCTTCTGGTATTTCTGTCTTGGTTTTATTACTTTTCATCGCTCTTTTCAAAAAAGAGAAAATTAACTCACCTCAATAAACCCTTATGACCAAACCTATTGACACTGGAAGAAGAGATTCCTTTAAGAAAGTTCTCTTAGGAGGAGTAGCTTTTGGCGCACTGACTTCCTTAGATTTAAAGAAAGAAAAGCCAAAAATGCTGAAAGGAAACATCAATCATGGAGTTTGTGCATGGTGTTTTCCAGATTACACACTAGAGGAGCTTTGCGTGGAAGTAAAAAAACTCGGTATCAAAGGGATTGATCTGGTCGGTCCGAAAAATTGGGAAATTCTCAAGAAACACGGAGTTCACTCTTCCATGTGCAATGGGGCTGAGATCAGCTTAGTGGACGGATTTGGAGAAACTAAATTTCATGATCAGTTAGAAAAAAACTACGCTGAAGTAATTCCGTTAGTCGCTAAAGCCGGATATACCAATCTCATTTGTTTTTCAGGCAATCGAAGAGGAATGGATGATGAGACAGGATTGAAAAATTGTCAGGCTGGATTGGAGCGGATTATTCCGATTGCTGAAAAGCATGGCGTAATCGTCCAAATGGAGCTTCTAAATAGCAGAGTGGATCACAAAGACTATCTATGCGACAAATCTGCGTGGGGAGTTGAACTCTGTAAGCGAATTGATAGCGAAAACTTTAAACTGCTTTTCGATATCTATCATATGCAAATCGATGAGGGAGATATGATTCGAAGTATCAAAACAAATCACCAATATTTCGGTCATTATCATACAGCCGGTAATCCCGGTCGAAATGAACTTGATGAAAATCAGGAGATTAATTATACTCCGATCATGAAAGCGATCGCAGAGTCAGGATTTAAAGGATACGTCTCTCACGAGTTTATCCCTAAGTCAGCCGACAAAATGGGATCATTAGCACAAGCCGTAGCTGTTTGTGACGTATAATTTAAAATAAACCAAAAAACCAATTTATGGCAAATCAATCGTATGATGCAATTGTAGTAGGGTCGGGGATTAGTGGCGGTTGGGCTGCTAAAGAACTGACAGAGAAGGGGATGAAAGTATTGCTTCTAGAGCGTGGTCCAAATGTGGAGCACATCAAAGATTATAAAACTGCTACGATTCCACCTTGGGAAGTGCCCCATCGTGGGAGAAGAACACAGGAACAATTAGAAAACCATCCAAACTTGAGAAGAGATTACGTGCTCAATGAGCTCAATCTCGATTGGTGGGCACATGAGAGTGATTCTCCCTATGTCGAAGAAAAGCCATTTACTTGGTTTAGAGGATACCAGGTTGGAGGTCGATCTTTATTGTGGGGTCGTCAATCATACAGACTGGCTGATGTAGATTTTGAGGCAAATGCCAAACAAGGAATCGCAGTTGATTGGCCGATCCGCTATAAGGATGTCGCTCCATGGTATAGTTATGTAGAGAAGTTCGCCGGAGTATCTGGTTCAATGGATAACTTAGCAATTCTTCCGGATGGTGAGTTTATGCCTCCTATGCCTATGAATTGTGTGGAAAAAGATGCCGCTGCCCGAATTAAAGAACATTATAAAGGAGCTCGGACTTGGACTATTGGTAGACCTGCCAATATCACGCAACCCCTTCCAGGACGTCCAGGTTGTCAATATCGAAACAAATGCTCTTTGGGTTGTCCATTTGGCGGATACTTCAGTACGCAGGCTTCGACCTTGCCAGCTGCAGTAGCTACCGGAAATCTAACCTTGAGACCTTGGTCAATTGTAAGAAAATTGATTTATGATAAAGACACTCAGAAGGCGACTGGAGTAGAAGTGCTGGATGCGGAAACAAATCAGACGGTAGAATATGATGCAAAAATCATTTTCCTATGCGCGTCTTCATTCAACTCTACCGCCATCCTCATGAGATCAGCCACTGACATTTGGCCAGGTGGATTGGGAAGTGCTTCAGGAGAACTTGGACATAATGTAATGGACCACCATTTTAGACTTGGAGCAAATGGTCAGATGGATGGCTATGAAGACAAGTATTACTTCGGAAGACGTCCAACAGGACTTTATATCCCAAGATTCAGAAATCTTGACGGAGAAAAGCGGGATTATATCAGAGGATTTGGATATCAAGGTGGAGCGAGTAGAAGCGGCTGGAATAGAGATGTGGCCGAATTGAATTTTGGTGCGCCAATGAAGGAAGCTTTGACAGCTCCTGGACCTTGGAGTGTTGGATTTACTGCATTTGGAGAGATTCTACCTTATCACGACAACTTAATCAAACTGAGCGATACAGTAAAGGATAAGTGGGGCATGGAGGCTTTGGTCATGAATGCTGAAATCAAAGAAAATGAAATCAACATGCGCAAAGACATGATGAATGATGCAGCCGAAATGTTGGAAGTAGCAGGTTTCAAAAATGTGAAAACTTACGATGCTGGCTATACTTTCGGTCAGGGTATTCACGAGATGGGAACAGCCCGAATGGGAAGAGATCCAAAAACCTCGGTATTGAATGGCAATAACCAAGTTTGGGATGCAAAGAACGTTTTCGTAACTGATGGAGCTTGCATGACTTCAGCTGCGGCACAGAATCCTTCTTTGACTTACATGGCGCTGACAGCTAGAGCCGCAGCATTTGCAGTAGACGAACTGAAGAAGCAAAACCTTTAATCCAAAAAAGACAAGACTATGACTATGAATAGAAGAGACGCGTTGAAAAGCGTCATGGTAATGATGGGAGGTACGATGGTCGGCGCTACGGCTATCTTAACTGGATGTGCTCCTGAGCATCAAATAGAGGGTTTAAACTTCAGTCCAGAGGATATTGCTTTTTTGGATGAAATAGGAGAAACAATTATCCCTGAAACCGACACACCAGGAGCCAAAGCAACGGGTATCGGTGCTTTCATGGTGATGATGGTCAAAGACACCTATGATGCAGAGCAGCAAAAGGACTTCGTAGATGGGTTGAATATGATTCGTAAGGATTTCAAATCAACCAAAGGTTCTGACTTCGTCGAAGCCTCACAAGAGGATCGATTAGCTTATCTAAATGGGATGCATGAGCAATTCAAAACTAGTAAGGGTGAAGAAGCTAAAGTGGTCAATATGCTAAAAGACTTGACCGTTTTAGGTTACTTCACTTCAGAGATCGGAGCAACTCAAGCATTAAATTTTGTAGAGGTACCTGGAAAATTTGACGCCTGTATACCTTACAACAAAGGGGATAAAGCTTACGCGATTTAAAACTCTGATAGATAAACAGAAAGCCTGCTTCAAAGTGAAGCAGGCTTTTTTTATTTTAAATTTTTTGAGCGCTTAAAAAATTCTCATTGATCAGTTGCTTCTCTTGAGCTGAAGTTTTTGAAAAGCAGCAGGTAAAGTACAATTATGATCAAAAGTAAAAGAGCTACTTCAAACTGCGCCCATATTTGTGATTTGTTGATAAGAGATTTTGCCTTGTCTACTAATTTCTCTCCTTCCACAAGTTGTATATCGGAGAGCCCATCAAGGTCTTTTCTTGCTTGTGAGATTTTTGCATCATATAGTTTTACTTGCTGAATATTCACTCCGGAAGAATCCGAGTAGAGCAACTCGTAGTTTTTGATATTCAGGTCGTTTAGGATGATTTTTTTGAAATCATTCAAATAGATCGCTTCTTGTCCTGTGAGTTTGGTTTGCTCAAAGTCATCAATGATTGCCAAAATTTCGTTTTCCTTTTGTGTGATTTCAGAGATAATATTCCCATAATCAAAGTCAACGTCACAATGATCAATCAGCTCCTGAATGGTGAAAATCTTCTCTGAAATATCAAAAATATACCCTTTCACGACCAGTCTATCATCATATACCTCTGTGAAGGCACGGCTTATTTCCTTGAAGGAGGATCGCTCAATAAGATTTTTGGCGTAAATCAACAATAAAAGCAAACTGATAATGATCAACGCTCTGATTTTTTTTCCTTTACTCAAAGAATCCTGCATCTGTGTTTTTTTTACGTTTTGGTTTTCGATTATAAGAAAGAATCTTTGAAAGACAATTCAAAAAAATTCTCAATTAATTGGTCCTGTTATCATCTCAATAAATGAATGGAGAAGATTTGAATTCAAGATGCAGGTTTTTTATCATAAACTCTCACGTAATCAATCTCCATCCGTTGCGGCCAAATGGAAGGGTCTACACCTTTTTGTCCTCCCCAAATTCCACCCACAGCAATATTCAAGATCAAATGAAAGGGATGATCAAAAGGCCATTCCGAAGTATTTTTTTCACTGTTTTCAAATGTGAAATACAATTCATCATCAATGAAAAAGTCGATTTTTTCACTACTCCAATCGATCGCATAGGTATGAAATTCAGTATTGAAATTTGGAATTGACTTCACTTCGCCCACGTCAGTACCGATAGAATGGTTGAACGCTTCAGTATGTACCGTGCCATGGACGACCGATGGATCGTAGCCAACATGTTCCATGATGTCAATTTCCCCACTTTTTGGCCAGCCTCCATAGGGGTTAGTTTCTGAGAGCATCCAGATTGCCGGCCAAGTCCCTACGCCTTCCGGCAGTTTTGCTTTTATTTCAACATAACCATAGGTCCACGCCGATTTCCCTTTGGTAACTAGCCGGGCGGAGGTATAGCCTTTAGGTTTGTCCGCATCGGCTCGAGCTTCGATAATTAGGATTCCATTTTCCACTCGAGCATTTTTTAGCTCATCGGTGTAATCTTGAAGTTCATTATTTCCCCAGCCATGATCGCCGATATTAAAGCTCCATTTGGAGGAGTCTGGAGTTCCAGCAACATCAAATTCATCTGCCCAAATTTGTTTAGCAGGAGTGTTTTGCTGCGCAAATAGTATCATTGGGCTGAAAGAAAGAATTAGAATAAGTAGGCGATATTTCATAGCGACTAAGTTATAAAAACTTAATTAAAAGCTCACAGTTAGAAAACAAGTGGCTATTGGATAAAATGAAATTTCAGTCATGAATCATTATTCCTAACTTAGCAAAGCACATAAACCCAAATTCAAATGGCATACTATCATCGTCTCGGATCTATACCCCCAAAGCGGCATACGCAATTCCGACAACCTGACGGCAGTCTCTATAAAGAAGAATTGGTGAGCTCAAAAGGGTTCTCAGGAATCTACTCCACCATGTATCATATTTACAATCCAAATGAAGTCAAGTCAATTGGAGAGCCAAAGCCTTTTGACTGGAAAGTCGCCAAAGCTCATGGCTTGAACCAAACTCACCTCAAAACTTCCGGAGTGGGAATAACTGGTGAGGATTACCTCAGCGCTCGTCGAATCCTGATGATGAACTCGGATGTGATGATGGGAATCTGTACTCCGAAGCAGCGGAAGATGGACTACTTTTTCAAAAATGCAGACGGAGATGAGTTGATCTACATTCACGACGGCGAAGGGGTAATGTATTCTCAATTTGGAGTCTTGGAAGTGCGGAAAGGGGATTACATCGTCATCCCTCGAACCACCATTTACAGATTCGAATTTCAGGAAGAAGGACCTTTGAGACTTTTGGTTATTGAATCAAAAGGGCCAATCGAAACTGTGAAACGATACCGAAATGAAGTAGGGCAATTGCTTGAACATTCCCCTTATTGCGAACGGGATATTCGTACCCCGCATGAGTTGAAAGTAGAAAAGGAAAAAGGAGATTACCTGATCCAGATCAAAAAACAAGGGATGCTTCATCAATACACTTATGGGCATAGCCCATTGGATATCGTCGGTTGGGATGGGTATTTATATCCTTACGCCTTGTCGATTTATGATTTCGAACCAATTACCGGGCGAATTCATCAACCACCTCCTGTGCATCAGACTTTCCAAGCCTTTGGCTTCGTGATTTGTTCCTTTGTCCCAAGATTATTTGACTATCATCCGCTCTCTATCCCAGCTCCATACAATCACTCCAATATTGATTCGGATGAAGTGTTGTATTACGCTGAGGGGGAATTTATGAGTCGAAAGGGAATCGATAGAGGCTCATTTACCATTCACATGGGCGGCTTGCCACATGGTCCACATCCTGGAACGGTAGAAAAATCCATTGGCGCTAAAGAGACTAATGAGTATGCGGTGATGCTTGATACCTTCAAATCCTTGGAAATCACGACTGATGCGTTGGATTTTGTGGATGAAAATTACCCGATGAGCTGGACGGAATAATTTCGTTAAGCATAAAAAAAGGCTAGAATTGAGAAAATTCTAGCCTTTTTTTATGTTCGCGTGCTTATGATTAATTTGTTATTTCATAGATCGGCTGACCTGTAGCTCCATTTGGAAGCCTGATCCCAAGCATCATGGACAAGGTCGGTGCAATATCAGTGACCGTCGTATATCTAGTGCTTGAGCCCGCTTTTACATTCCATCCATAGAATAGAATCGGCACATGCGTATCATAGGTAAAACCTGTTCCGTGTGATGTTCCTTTTGCTCCTCCTGTCAACCAACCTGGTTCAAGTATCAAGAGTAGGTTTCCAGAAGCTTTGAAGTTATAGCCATTTTGCAAAAGGGCTGATCTTCCGGAAGCAAAAGCACTGTTTCGCATTGCAGTAGCAGTGTAGACTTCCTTTATCCCTCTAAATCGCAGTAAGAAAACAGCCAGTTCATTTTCGATATCTTCTAAATCTACATTCTTGTCCCGTGCGAGTTTTTCATTTAGAAAAACCTGATCGTTAGATACATTTAGGATCCAATCTCCCTCACCGAAACTTGCAGACATGTAGCCTTTGAGCTGCGAGGTGATATAGCCCAAATTCACATTGCCTGCCGGAACCTTTTCAGCCGCCATATGAGTAGCCACTTCAGCGACTCCATGATCTGCGGTCAGGAAAATCAGGTATTGGTCCTCACCATAAGTTTTGTCTAGGTAATTCAACAATTTCTCGATGTCTTTATCCAATCTCAAGTAATTGTCCTCAACTTCTTTGGAAGCTGGCCCAAAACGATGCCCGATATAGTCAGGAGAGGAAAAACTCAATGCTAAGAAGTCGGTATCCTTTCCTTTTCCGAGGTTTTCACCTTCTAAGGCTGCCATCGCAAAATCGAGCGTAAAGGAATTTCCAAAAGGAGTGGAGGCTATCAATCCCGGTCCTCCGTTTTGGTCTTTTAGCTCTGAGAGGTTATAGGGGAAAGTGGGACTGTCTTTGCCAATAAATGGTGCCTCGTAAGGATTGTCATCGGCAATACTTTGCACATAAGTTTCGATTGGGTACAGGGTCTCCCAAGTTTGTTTCAAATAATTATCCACCAATTTTTTGGCGTTGAAGTCTTGAACCCATTTTGGCAGAGTATCATAGTAGTAGCTGGAAGTCATAAATTCACCATTTTCGCTATCAAACCAATACGCATCCCCAAGATGACCAGCAGGCAAACTCGCGCCACGGTCCTTGATGGCAATGCCCACTACTTTTGATCGCTTGTTTGTTGAAAAGCGAAGTTCGTCTGTGATGGTGGTGCTCAATAAGTTTCTTGGACTGATTTGACCATTTCCAGCTGTTCCGCCAACATTACTTACGGTGGAATCTCCGGCGCAATACATGAATTGACCAGTACTTTTCACAAACCAGCTATTGCTGATGATGCCATGTGTAGCAGGAGTAGTGCCGGTATAGACTGATGCGTGTCCTGGTCCGGTATAAGTTGGGATGTAATTATAGTGGCCATTTTTCATCATAAAGCCACCCTTCATCAATCGCTTAAATCCACCTTCTCCATATCTATCAGCGTATTTGTTGAGGAAATCTTGCCGCATTTGATCCACGACGATTCCGACGATAAGCTTTGGTTTGGCTGAGTTTGTTTGAGCGGTGACTTGACCTATTCCCAAGGTCAATAGCAGGGCGATTCCAAAAATTCTCTTCATTTTCTATTTTTTTAACAACCAAATATAAGGATATGGCCTGATCTGAAGTTTAAGACTTTGTTAAATGGACAAAAGATTAGACATTAACGATTATTTATTTTCCTCTAAAAATGAAAAAACTCCTCATCGCTTTAGGCATTTTATTGACTTCGGTTTCCGGATTTTCGCAATCTTTTTTTGATGGCGGGCTAAGCTCTGATTGGCACAAAGGAAGAAGAACAGAGCTTCGTAAATTGATGCCTGCTAATACCGTCGCTGTCTTTTTCAATAACCCGGTTAAAAACCGTACCAATGACGTCGATTTCATCTATCATCCAGACACTGACTTCTTTTATTTAACAGGATTTAGGGAGCCAAATGCGGTTTTGATCGTCTTCAGTGAAGCGCGGGAAGTGAATGGGGAATTGACCGACGAGTTGATTTTTGTCCAAAACAGGGATCCAAAGGCTGAAATGTGGAATGGTAAACGACTGGGATCAGAAGGGGTGAAGGAGGAACTGGGTTTTCAAGAAGCCTTTGTCAATACCGAGTTTGCTGCAAAATCAGGAATCAACACCGCTGATTTTGATCAAATTTTCACCTTTAGTCTAGCCAATGCCATAGAGGAAAGCTCCACAAATCGTCCATTGATCGGGATGATTTCTGACTTCAAAAAAGCTGCAGATTATCCAGACCAAATGACCGAGATATCTGCTCAGATCTATAAGATGATCAAAAACTCAGATTTGGAATCTTCAGAGCGGGTAGTCCAGATGATCGATCGCTACAGTAGACAATACCCGGATTTGAAAAATGATCAGGTGATCTCGGAATTTATGAAAGCTGACTCTCCGGAAAAACGGATGACACTTAAGTCTCAACTTCCTCTAATGAAAGTGGATATCGTGTCCCTTTCAGCGATGATGGATGTCTTAAGAGAGGTGAAAACTTCTGAAGAAATAACGCTGCTCAAAAAAGCGGTCAAGATTTCAGCCATTGGTCAAATCGAAGTGATGAAAGCTGCTAAACCTGGAATGTCTGAGCGGGAGATTCAGGGCGTGCATGAGTTTATTTACAAAAGATATGGTGCAGAAGATTTGGGCTACCCATCCATCGTAGGAGGAGGAAATAATGGTTGCATTCTCCATTACGTTGAAAATGATAAACGAAACCTAAGTGATCGCTTGCTTCTCATGGACCTTGGAGCGGAGTGGAAAGGCTATACTGCAGATGTGACTCGCACCATCCCAATAAGTGGAACTTTCAATGAAGAAGAGCGCGCGATTTATGAATTAGTCTATCAAGCTCAGGAAGCCGGGATCGCATTATGCAAACCAGGAGCAAGTTTTGGATTGATCGATGCTGCAGCTCGGAAAATCATTAATGATGGTCTGGCGAAACTGGGGATCATCAAGGCAGGAGAAAATCATTCCTATTTTCCGCACGGCACCAGCCATCACCTCGGATTAGATGTGCACGATCGGGGAGTACGAGGAGCAAATCTCAAAGAGGGAGTCGTCTTGACTGTAGAACCGGGGATCTATATTCCTGATGGAAGTAACTGTGATCGAAAATGGTGGGGAATAGCGGTAAGAATCGAGGACGATATTTTGGTAACGAAAGATGGTCCGATAAATCTCTCCGCAGACGCACCAAGATCGATCGCTGCGATTGAGCAAATGATGAAGATTCCAAGCGTCTTGGAGAATTGGGTGCTGCCGGAGATAGATTGAGGTTTTCAATCTCAAATTCTCACCGCGAGCATTTAAAGTAATTGAATGTTCTCTTAAAAATCCTCCTTAGATCAAATAATAAAAAAACGATTCGCTACGCCGCTGCGAGCAATTCAAATTGCCTCAAAGGACTAATAAAAAATCAATCCTTACGCTTCAAATCTCCCCGCTTAATTGATCGAATGAATTGCGACCAAGCAAATGGATCAAGCAATCGAAGCGGTCTTGGACCATAAAGATCCTGATTCTGTAGCATCTGACCCTGCTGGAAATAGCGGAAGTTCTCATTGCTGGAAGCTGGCATACTCTCAGCCCAGCGAAGTAGCATCTCCGGGCTCATATTTGCCCTGCTGATAGACATCGGGTCCACCACATTCATGGCGAGAATGGCTTGCTTGAATTCTGCTTCCGAAGGATAGGGCATGACCTCGATTTCCGCTAGGGCAATCTCATCTACTTCCATGGTTAAGATCAAGCTAATCCGATCATTTTCGACTGTTTCCGGGATTTTGAAGGTTTGCTTTTTCAAACCTATGAACGAAAAAATGATACTATCGCCTTCTAATACCGGCATGGAAAAATATCCAAATCTACCGGAGCTAGTTCCCCTTCCTTTTTTAGGTACGTAAATATTTACCCCAGGAACTGCATCCGTGCTGTCTGAATTGAGGATGATCCCCGAGAGCTGGATTACTTTCTTTTCTTTTTGATCTTGGGCGCTTGCTTGGCTTATAGAAAAAATAAATCCTAATAGAAAAATTAATAGCGAAGGGTATGTTATTGAGCTTTTCACGAATAAATTAACTTATTGGCCAGCGTATAGTTCTGTTTTCGGTGCGATAATACCCTAATTTCGGCTGAATTTTTATTTTCATTGCATAAACTGCGTTAAAACTTACTAATGCGATTAAAAAATATCAGTTTAAACTACGGCCTAAGAATCTTCAAAGCACTCTCTGAAGAGCCTAGAGTGAGGATTTTTCACTTATTGATGAACAATAAGGAATTGTCTATTTCTGATTTTGAATTGATCTTGGATTTCACACAGACCAAAACCAGCAGACATCTGATTCTATTGAAAAATGCCGGACTTCTTGGAAGTCGAAGAGTTGATCAATGGGTCTTCTATTACATTCTCGAAGAGTATCTTGAAATCATTCAGCAGATTTTCAAGTTTATACAAAAAGATCCGAGTCTGATCCGAGATCAGGAGACTTTTGAGATCCTGAAATCCAACCGCGAACTCGCCATTAACAAAATTCAAAACAACCAATACAGACGCTAAAATCCTTGAAAACTTACCAACACATCTTCTTTGACCTTGATCATACGCTTTGGGATTATGACCGAAATGTCACCGAGTCACTTTCCGAACTTTATAATCACTATGATTTACTAGGATTGGGAATCCCCACTTTCCAAAATTTCTTTGACTCATTTCATCATATCAACTACCAGCTTTGGGATGATTATAATGTGGGAAGAATAGATAAAGTCAATCTGAGAAAAACCAGATTCCCAAGAATTTTCTCACATGCAGGGGGAATGGCGGATGCTATTCCTGCCGAATTCGAAGAAGATTTCATGCATCGCACCTCTTCAAAGTCGCATGTTTTCCCTTACACCTTTGAGATTTTGGACTACCTCCAGAATAAATATCAATTGCATATAATCACGAATGGATTTGATGAGTCGCAGGCTAAAAAAATTAATTCGGCCAAACTTACTGCCTATTTTGACTTGGTGGTGACCTCAGAGACAACTGGTCACAAAAAGCCTGATGCTCGAATTTTTCATCATACCGTGGAGAAGCTTGGGACGAGACATGAGCATTGTCTGATGATTGGGGATAATCCCAATTCAGATATTTTAGGAGCCATCAACGCTGGTATTGATCAAGTCTATTTCAACCCGGATGGGAAACAAATTGAGTTGAAACCTACCTACACCATTGCACATTTGAAGGAATTGGAAGCCTTACTCTAAGACCTTTTGTCGTCAAAATGGCTAGCCAAATACGCCTCTTTCCTTATCTTTGGCACAAACAGAATTCAAATAAACTCCAAATAGTATGTCAAAAGGATTTTTCAATGTGCCGATCCCAGTCAATGAGCCTGTAAAATCATATGCCCCGGGTAGCCCGGAGCGAAAAGAGTTACAAGCGGCTTTGAAAGAAGCCCGATCCAAACAAATCGATGTTCCGATGTACATCGGAAGCGAAGAAGTGCGAACTGGTAAGACTAAATCTATGTCACCTCCCCACGACCATCAGCATATCCTTGGTCACTTTCATGAAGGTGATGCCGGTCACGTGGAGCAAGCGATCAATGCCGCAATGGGTGCTAAACACGCTTGGGAAAATTTAGCTTGGGAGCAACGTGCAGCAATTTTCCTGAAAGCAGCAGATTTGATTGCTGGGCCCTACCGCGCTAAACTCAATGCAGCGACCATGCTCGGTCAATCCAAAAACGCGATGCAGGCAGAGATCGATGCAGCCTGTGAGTTTATCGATTTCCTTCGATTCAATGTGAAATACATGACTGAAATCTACGCTCAACAGCCGCCGGTTTCTGGAAATGGCGTTTGGAATCGATTGGAGCAGCGACCGCTTGAAGGGTTTGTGTTTGCCCTGACTCCGTTCAATTTTACCGCTATTGCAGGTAATCTTCCGACTTCTGCTGCCATGATGGGAAATGCCATTGTTTGGAAGCCAGCCTACACTCAGATTTACTCTGCAAATGTATTGATGGAGGTATTCAAAGAAGCAGGAGTACCGGATGGGGTGATCAACCTAATCTATGTCGATGGGCCAACTGCCGGAGACGTAATCTTCAATCATCCTGACTTTGCAGGAATTCACTTTACAGGTTCCACAGGCGTATTCCAGCATATCTGGAAGACGATCGGGTCTAATATTCATAAGTATAAGTCTTACCCAAGAATCGTCGGCGAGACTGGTGGAAAGGACTTTGTCATCGCACATAAATCTGCCGATGCAAAAGCCGTAGCAGTAGGATTGGTCCGAGGAGCTTTTGAATTCCAAGGTCAAAAATGCTCAGCCGCTTCAAGAGCTTACATTCCATCCAATCTTTGGGAGGATGTGAAAACGTACATGCTCGAAGATCTTGCTTCTATCAAAATGGGGCCAACAGAAGACTTTTCCAATTTTATAAATGCAGTGATCGATGAGAAGTCATTTGACAAAATCGAGAACTATATCAACTCTGCCAAGGAGAATCCGATCGCGGAAATTATCGCAGGTGGAAATTGTGACAAGTCAAAAGGTTACTTTATTGAGCCAACGGTGATTGTCACCAAAGACCCGATGTACACCACGATGTGCGAAGAGATTTTTGGCCCGGTACTGACGATCTATGTGTATCACGAAAATCACTTTGAGGAAGCACTGGAGTTGGTCGATCAGACTTCGCCCTATGCCTTGACTGGAGCTATTTTCGCTCAGGACCGCTATGCGGTGGAGTTGGCTACGCAAATGCTGAGAAATGCAGCGGGCAATTTCTACATCAATGATAAGCCAACAGGTGCAGTTGTCGGTCAGCAGCCATTTGGTGGTGCAAGAGCTTCGGGTACCAATGACAAAGCTGGATCAATGATCAACTTGCTACGTTGGGTTTCTCCACGCACGATCAAGGAGACATTTGTCTCTGCGAAGGATTATCGTTACCCATTTTTGGAGAAAGACAAATAAATTTTCAATTACCAATTCTCAAATTCAATTTTCAAGAGCCCTGAATTTCGATTCGGGGCTTTTTTGATTTTAAGATTTTCTGTAGGTTTAGGTATACTTTGAAAAATACGTATATGAAAAAGCTATTCACACTTCTAGCCTTGATTTTGGCATTCGCTTGCTCCGAAAGAAAGTCAGAGGAGATTTATCAAGGGAAGCTGGAGGACTTTATAAGTGGGTCTTTCATAATTGAAAAAGACTCCACAACAAGCCGGTTGGACTTTCAAAAAATCATCGATTATGATGGAAAGCGATTTTTTGTTTCCAAAGAGGATCAAGGGTATAGCCTTTTTAATGCCGTTACTGGCAAGAAGGAATTCACTTTTAAAATCCCAAAGGAGGGACCACTCTCACTAAAAGGGCATGCAATAGCTTATCAAGTATTTGATGGGAATGAATTTATTGCTGTTAGTTCTCAAGGGAATGTGAAGAAATACATCAACGGAGAAGAAGTAAAAGGAATGAGCTTGGACTGGACAAATTATCAGGAAAAGATGCTAATACAGATGTCAGATACCGATGATAATTTTCTCAAAATTGACTCCAATCGTTATCAGCTTTTTAATAACCCCTTCGATATTTTCAATGATGAAAAAAGTGTCGACTTGGATTATCGAGAATGGGTAGTAGAATTTGATCTGGAAGAGGGCTGGGTCTGTGCTTCCGATTTTAAAGCCCCACTTGGGGAGGAGTTTTCCAATAGTACCTCTGCCTCACATATGAAATCTGTATATAATGGAGATTTGAATGAATTTTATCTCATGTTTTCGCCATCGGATACGCTTTACCAGATTCATAACTGTAATGTTTTAAGAAAAATAGGTTTAGAAAGTGTGACCGAATTCAAGTATTTACCAGGGCTATTCGAACAAAATGGGCGGAATAGAAACTGGAGAGGTAACCCTGCCTCGGCCGGCAATGCCTCGTTAAACTATGACTCTCACAATCAGCTATATATTCGGATGGTATTGGCGAAAACGGAAGAAACCCAGCCTGAAATCACCGGTATCCGTGAAAGAACGGGTTTGAATAAATTTACTTTTCTAATATTAGTTTATGATCTGGAGTGGAAACTGAAAGCTGAGCTAGAGTTGTTTTATGATGCAGGTCAATCATCGGGAAATATCATCGTTTCGAAAGAAGGTTTCTTTATTCCGAAGCCCGAGCAAGAATCCGAAGATGCCTATGAGTTTTATAAAATTGATTTGAGTCGGTTTGGAGATAAATAACTTAGGGCGAACGGATTGAAAAATGATTTACTTAGATTTAATCTATGAAATGCCCAAGAGAAATGCTTCTCACAAATGGAAATTATATTGAAGGGCATTCCATATGGCCTTTGAAAAACAATTAGATACAGATGAAAGCGATAGAGTTAAGAACCAAAACTGAGATGGATGGTAGTATCAGGATTAGTCATTCTGGATTGAAAGGTGGTGTTGCGGTAAGAATCCTAATTCTTTCAGAGGAAGATGAGAATTCAGAAGAAAAAAGGTATTTCGAAAGCATTTCAAGCAATCCAGCTTTTGATTTTTTAAATGATCCAGCCGAAGATATCTTCAGCATAAAAGACGGTAGGCCATTCTAAGAGTAAGGGGGAAATTGTGTTGGTGTCTTTTCCTTTTGATGATTTTTCCATTCAAAAAGTAAGGCCTGCCCTATGCTTGACCGTTCCAATGGGTCGATTTTCCCATGTAGTGGTCGCCTTCATTTCTTCGAAAGTTCCTGAGAATATCGAGCGAACAGATTTTAAAATTGACCCAGATGAGATAGTTTGGGGATACACCGGACTGCTAGTAACTTCCTTTTTGCGACTTCATAAACTTGTTTCGATTCCGTTCATTCTAATTCTACGGGAGTTGGGTGATTTTCCAGAATCCATGGAAAATGAATTATTAAAAAGGATTAAGCTGATGTTTCAATTGAAATAGTAGGACACCTCGAAGGTTGATAAAAGCCTCGAATTTTGGTTTGAGGCTTTTTTGATTTTGAGAATTTCAGTACGTTATATTTTACTTTGATGCCAATCAATATTCTGGGAATAGCTTTGCCTCGAAAGAGAGTGTCTTTATTCCGAAGCCCGAGCAAGAACCCGAAGATGCCTATGAGTTTTATAAAATTGATTTGAGTCGGTTTGCTAAATGATCTTTGAGATACTATTTCTCCGACGAAGGAGGAGAAATCTCCTCGAAGGTCTGATTCCTATCATTTAAAAACCTCGGTTGAAAATAAAAAAAGGCCAGCAAAACGCTGGCCTTCTCTTCTTAGGTAATTAAACAACTCAATTCACTTGACCTCTTAGCTCCCCACCAGGGAATTTATCTGTATGCACATTGACATAGGCATTGCCCGTTCGGAAAGCCTCTCTAAGAATAAACAAATCTCCACCTAACAACTGACCGGAGAACTTCATTGGCATAATCTCGCCTCTTGCATAAATTCCTGAAACTGCACCTAACACTTTATCCGATCTTAAGGTATAGACTACATCTCCATTTACTCCAGCTTTTCCAAAGTGGATATGAGCAAATCTCACATCAGCAATCCCCGCAACATTAACATGGAAAGAAGCTGAAGAACCATCATTGGAAAAATTGAATTTCGATACCCCAGTACCCTCAGACATTACAGCGGGTACTTCATTAGCTCCGGCTAACTTAGCTCCATAATTTTTGTTATCATTTGGTTTTACCACACTTACTTGGCCGCGAAGTTCTCCTCCTCGATTTCTCGAGGTGTGAATATTTACATAAATCTTTCCGGCTTCTAATTCCTTGATCAAGTGACCAATCGATTTGCCTACCAATGGGCCAGTTAATTTGGAGGCATCGATCATTCCTTCAGCAACTATACCATTGGTGAGCCCAGAAGGTGATTGATTTGGGATTAAGGTTACAACCACACCTCCGTTTTGTCCTAATGGGGCAAGGTGCAAATGAGCAAAAATTATTCCTGTGGTGTTTGCAACTCGAACTTCAAATTTTAAAGTTGAAGCATCCACTTGAGTGATTCTTGCAGCTCCAGAGCCTGGAGCCATGACCGCCGGCACTTCCTCTGCACCTGTCAGAAAAGCGCCATATTCAGCGAGCTGACCTTTACGAGCATTTAAGTCTGAGGCTAAAGCTGCAGCCTCGCCATCGGTCAATTGATTCATTACAGGAGTTTCTTCCTGTAGATTTTGGCAGCTGAAGGCGATAAACGCCAAAAAAGCCAGCCCCATGGTTTTGTGAAAAGAGTTTTTCATACGTAGAAATTTTGGATTAATATTAATTAAAAACATTTACGTAAGTAATTGTCGAATTAGATTGTTTTGATTTTCAAATAATTGGAAAAATTTTGAAAGCTGAAATGAGGCTCTCTTTGTGTCTAGAGAACCCAAAATTATCGCAAAAAAAAACGGCTGAATCTTTCCAGCCGCCCCTAAATCGTAAATCCTTATATCTCAAATCGTAAATCCTTAGGTCAGCATCCCACCATCTACCTGAAGCACCTGACCCGAGATATAGCTGCTCATATCTGAACCGAGGAATACGCAGGCATTTGCTACTTCTTCGGGTTGGCCGCCACGCTTCATCGGGATGCCATCTCTCCAGCCTTGAACTGTTTTCTCATCGAGTACATCCGTCATTTCAGTTTCGATAAATCCCGGAGCTACTGCATTGGAGCGGATATTTCTGGAGCCTAACTCCAAAGCCACGGACTTAGTAAAGCCGATAATTCCAGCTTTGGAAGCGGCATAGTTTGCCTGACCAGCATTGCCTTTGATACCGACTACGGAGGTAATATTGATAATGGATCCGGCTTTCGCCTTCATCATCGTTCGAGTGACCGCTTTGACGGTGTTGAAGCAGGATTTCAAATTGATGCCGATTACTTCGTCCCAAGCTTCCTCTGTCATTCGCATCAGAAGATTGTCGCGTGTGATTCCAGCATTATTGATCAAAATGTCGAGTCCGCCAAATTCGGCAACAACTGCATTGATTAGTTCATCAGCAGCTTTGAAGTCTGAAGCATCAGAGCGATACCCTATGGCTTTGATCCCAAAAGCTGCCAGCTCTCTTTCGAGGGTCTGACCTTTTTCTACACTGGACAAAAAAGTAAAGGCTACATTGGCGCCCTCCTGTGCATATCTGACGGCAATTGCCCGTCCGATGCCTTTAGAAGCACCGGTGATCAACGCCGTTTTTCCTGAAAGTAATCCCATTGATTTTTTAAATTTTGATTGGTCAAAAATAGAAAAAAAGATAAAGTATCCGATTTTTAAACTCTATTCATATGAATTCTAAACCTGATCGGGTTTGAATCAATGGTGAAGCACGAGATTCATAGAATTAAATTTTTCAGATGTGAATATCAATAAAATTCTATTTTGATTATGGCGATAAAACAAGTTTGCCATTAGAGTTTAAGCCTTTTTTCGCACCTGACACAGAATTTTTTTCTGAATCCAAAAGGCCTATTTTTGCATAGTTTCAATCAGTTTTCAACAAAGTTTTTAAAATATGTCTTCGACAAAATATGATTTGATCGTGTTGGGCAGTGGTCCAGGTGGTTATGTAGCAGCGATTCGTGCTTCGCAACTTGGCCTCAAAACAGCCATCATAGAAGCGGAAGAATTGGGTGGGATTTGCCTGAACTGGGGTTGTATCCCGACCAAAGCGCTATTAAAAAGCGCTCAGGTTTTTGAATACATTCAACACGCGGCAGATTATGGGATAACTGTCAAAGATGCTAATGTTGACTTTGATGGTATGATCAAAAGAAGCAGAGGAGTTGCTGATGGCATGAGCAAAGGAGTGACTTTTTTGATGAAGAAAAATAAGATCGATGTCATTGCAGGTTGGGGTAAAATCCAAGCCGGTAAGAAAATCGAGGTAGCAGATAAGGAAGGCAAAACGACAGTCTATTCGGCTGAAAATATCATTATCGCCACGGGTGCTCGTGCCCGCCAATTGCCTTCAATGAAAATCGATGATGTGAAAATCATCGGCTATCGTAAGGCGATGACCTTGGAAAAGCAGCCAAAGAAAATGGTGGTTGTAGGTTCTGGAGCAATCGGGGTCGAATTTGCCTACTTCTATAACTCTATCGGCACTGAGGTGACCCTTGTGGAATACCTAGATAGAATTGTTCCCGTGGAAGATGTAGAAGTATCCAAGGCTTTAGAAAAAATCTACAAAAAGTCAGGAATGACTATTATGACCTCGTCAGAGGTCACTGCAGTTGATACGAAAGGCACGGGCTGCAAAGTGACCGTAAAAACTGCCAAGGGTGAAGAGACTTTGGAATGCGATGTGGTTCTTTCCGCTGCAGGCGTAGTTTCCAATTTGGAAAATTGTGGACTGGAAGATGTCGGTATCTTGGTCGAAAAAGGAAAAATTAAAGTAGACGAGTATTATAAAACCAATATGCCAGGCTTCTATGCCATCGGCGATGTGGTTTCTGGTCCAGCTTTGGCTCACGTAGCTTCAGCAGAAGGGATTATCTGTGTCGAGAAAATCGCTGGCCAACATCCAGAGCCTTTAGATTATGGAAATATCCCAGGCTGTACCTATTGCTGGCCTGAGATCGCTTCTGTGGGCATGACTGAAGCCAAAGCCAAAGAGGCGGGCTATGAAGTACGAATAGGCAAGTTCCCATTCTCGGCTTCTGGAAAAGCTTCTGCAGCCGGTGCTAAAGATGGATTTGTCAAATTGGTTTTTGATAAAAAATATGGCGAGCTTTTAGGAGCACATATGATCGGAGCGAATGTAACTGAAATGATCGCTGAGATTGTGGCAGTTCGTAAGCTAGAGACAACTGGCCACGAGCTGATCAAGACAGTTCACCCTCACCCAACCATGTCTGAGGCAGTGATGGAAGCGGCAGCAGCGGCTTATGATGAAGTGATTCATTTGTAAAAAGTAGAATTTTAGATAACTTGAAAGCACAAGACCGAATACTCGATCTTGTGCTTTATTTTTGAGCTTTAAAAACTTTCCCTTGGAAGAACAAGAACTAATCGCTGGCCTTAGAGCTAAAAGCAGAAAAAGCACCGAATACCTCTATGAGAAATATTCGCGTGCACTTTTCGGAGTGGTCTCTAGGATCATCTTTGACAAGGATATAGCGGAGGAAGTTTTCCATGATTCATTTGTAAAAATTATTCAGAAAATAGAAAGCTACGATGAGTCAAAAGGTCGACTGTATACATGGATGGCCAATATTTGTAGGAACTCTGCCATTGATAAAACTCGGTCAAAAGAAATCTCTCAATCAAATAAGACCAATACTATTGATGACTTCGTATATGGATTTGAAAGCAATTCAGATACACTTGATCAAGTGAATGCCATCGGAGTCAAGGAATTAATGAATGATTTAAATGAAGATCAACATTTTATCATAGATCACATTTATTTCAAAGGATACACGCACTCAGAAATATCAGAGGAGTTTGGCATCCCGCTCGGGACTGTTAAGTCTCGTGTTAGGGCAGCAATTCAAGTATTAAAGAAAAACATAGACAGCATTTAAGTGGATATTCAAGCATACATCACATCAGGCAAATTGGAACTCTACCTTCTGGGAGAGTTGTCAGAGCTGGAGCGTGCAGAAGTGGTTTCCATGGCTGACAAATTCCCCGAAATTCAAAAAGAACTAGATGAATTGGAAGATGCCATATTTGCCATCGACGAGCTTACTGGGAAAACGCCTTCCTTAGCGATCAAAACAAAAATATTTGATTCTCTGAATCTGGAATTAATAGAAGAAAAAACAATCAAGCCTGGAATGGCACCTGTTGAAGGAAAAGTTGTTCCAATTTCGCCTTGGAAATCATTTGCAGTTGCGGCTTCGATCGTCGCGGTTTTGGCCTCAGCAGCAGCGATATTCTATGCCAGTAAGTTCTACGAAAAAGAACAGCAATTTACAGCTTTGCTCCAAGAGCAATCTGTGATGGCCGGTAATCTGAACCAAGTCAAATTGGATTTTGAGCAAAATGAAAATCAGTTGGATAAATTGCTTACCGGAGATTTTCGACTGGTCAAGCTCAAAGGAGAAAGTCTGAATATGCAAAAAGACGCATCAGTCAATCTTTTCTGGGATCAAAGTGCAAAAGAAGTCTTTATAGCTGTGAATAACCTTAACGAACTCAGTGAGGAATTTGACTACCAGCTTTGGGCGATCGGAGATGAAGGTCCGATTGGAATCGGCTTGGTGAATGAAGGAATGAAAATGACCCTTCAGCAAATGCAAGCCGTAGCTCAAGCAGGAACATTTGCCATTACCATCGAACCAAAGGGAGGTTCAGAAGCACCGACATTGGATAAGTTGGTAGTAATAGGAAATGTAGCATAACAAGACCGCAAAATAAAAAGTAAAAGCCTGCTCGAAATAGAGCAGGCTTTTTTGTGCTTTTCAGAAAATCAGCCATCTTTAAAAACAACCAATTTCGTATGGAACTCCAGCTTTCTACCCCCGCTTTACTTTTTTCAGCGATCACACTTCTGATGCTCGCATTTACCAACCGTTTTCTAGCCATCGCAAGTTTGATTCGGGGACTTCACAAGAACTACATCAAAGGACCCGATCAGGAGATAATCGTGGAGCAGATTCATAATTTGCGCCGCCGGTTGACACTCATCAAAAACATGCAGCTCTTTGGAGTTTTCAGCTTTTTATTGTGCATCATTTGTATGTATTTGCTCTTCAGAGGCTACACGATGGCCGCCAATTGGGTGTTTGTAGGAAGTATGGGGTCGCTTTTGATTTCACTCTTGATTTCGTTGATTGAGATTCAAATTTCTACCAAAGCGCTGAATCTCGAACTCAAGGATATGGAAGAGATCTTCCAAAAACGGAGTAGCGGCTTGGATTTTATTTTCAAAAAAGAAACAAAGAAAAATGAAGATTAACTGGAACTGGATATTTGTCCTCGCATGGATTTTTTCAAGCTGTGGGCAAAAATCCCTAAATGAAGAGTACTCCCGTTCCGAATTAATCGAAGAAGCTGATGTGGGAGATTTTTACCTTCAAGTAGCTGATTTGGATGAAACTTGCGACTTCTATACTTGGACTTCGGACCGCATTCCAATGGTTTCTGCTCATCGTGGGGGTCCATATCCTGGGTTTCCTGAAAATGCCATTGAGACTTTTGAAAACGTGATCAAATACACTACGACCATCATAGAACTTGATGTGGCGATGACCAAAGATAATGTGCTAATTCTGATGCATGATGACGACTTGGAGCGTACGACTACTGGAAAAGGGAAAGTCCGTGCGGTGACATACGATTATATTCAAACCCTATTTCTCGAAGATGAAACCGGAGCCGTGACTGATTTCAAAGTGCCTACTTTTAGGGACGCATTAATTTGGTCCAAAGAGAAAGTATTGCTTACTGTGGATGTAAAGCAATCCGTGCCTTACGAAAAATTGATTGAAGAGATTCGAGAGACAGGTTCGGAAGCTCATGCAGCGGTCATTACTTACAGCTTTGCGGCAGCAAAAAAGATGCATTACTTAGCTCCAGAATTAATGCTTTCAATCACCATCCGAAATGAAGAAGAGATTCAAAGATTTGAGGAGACAGGGATTCCTTGGACACGGGTGATTGCTTTTACGGGAGTCGCAGAGCGGCCGCAGGAATTTAACCAAGCCTTGCATCATAAAGGGGTTTTTACCATCCTAGGTGTGTTGGGCAACTTGGATCGAAGTGCAATAGCTAGGGGAGACGAAATTTATGCCGGTTTTGTACAAAAAGGAGCGGATATCTTGGCTACCGATAGACCGATTGAAGCTGCCGCCGCGATTCAAACACTCACTCCATCTAACAGTTCCAAAGCAAGATATTTTACAAGACAATGATTATTGATCTAAGAAGTGACACGCTGACCAAGCCAACAGCTGGGATGCGGGACGCGATGTTTTCAGCTCCGGTGGGGGATGATGTATTCGGCGAGGACCCTATGGTAAATGCCTTAGAGGAAAAAATTTCCAAGCTTTTCGGGATGGAAGCAGGACTATTTTGTCCATCAGGCACGATGACTAACCAGATTGCAATTCGGCTTCATACACGAATTCAAACTGAGGTAATCTGCCATAAATATTCTCATATCTACCTCTATGAAGGTGGAGGGATTATGGCCAATTCTTTGGCTTCGGTGAAATTGCTAGATGGGGATTTGGGGAAAAT
>JBBQDY010000010.1:0-25224 GCA_038320155.1 Cytophagales bacterium | reverse complement strand
AATTTCCCTGCCGCTGCCCACTCACCCGAGGGACATATTCGAAGACTGTTCCGTTGGCCAACTGACTGGTTCGCCTGTAGTCCCCAAGCCCCTGACCCACTTGTGAAAAGGACAATTCGAAATGTGCCAAGCCAGGATCCGCGGAATATCGATAAAATGTAACCGGCTCACCAAGTCCATTCTCGGCAACTATTTTCTCATACAAAATTCGATTCACGTCGAAGGCCACACTATCAATCCATGGGATCAATGCCAACTCAGTCTGGTCTCCTACCGAAGCCAAAAGCCGGAGTTCCTCTTGGGTAAAATCTGTAAATAAAGGACGATTTCGATTATCCTTCTCCTGATAATAATTCAGGTACACATCGACGACACCATTACTCTGGCTATGATTGGCCCCGATGATAGATCGGCTAAAATTTCGCTCAGCAAATTCGAAATCTATCCGAACGCGTGAATATTGAGTGATCAGGACTTTTGGGGTAAAGGTGATCTCTGCCTGATTGTAATCGATGACATAATCTTCATTGAATCCACGCTGGAGCTGCTTCCCGTCCAAAAACACCCGCTCAGAATTTGCCATAATGATCACAAATCGCTCATTATTTGGACCGCTAATCCGGTAAGGACCGAGTGTCCCTTCGAGGATGGGAAGCTGAATAGACGCAAATTTTCCTTTGGCAATCGAAGCAAAGCCCTGTGAGGTAGCTGTCCAATTTTTCTTCAATTTATAATTGGAGGTGAATTGAAGACCTTGAACATTTTTGTAATAGCGGAGAAACTCAGATTTCCGCTGTTGGAGCACGACATCTCCGGCTGCCAAAGAAAAATTCTCATTGTAAAGTTCGATCAGCACATTGTCAAAATCCTGAATCTGTTGGGTATTTCCCTCTGGCTGAAAGGGCACATTTTGATCCGTGATGCTGGCTCGGATATTCAAGTTATCCGAGATCGCACCTTCGAGCTGGAGATTCAGGGCAGAATTCACAAAGACGTTTTGTGTATTTCCAAAAGAAATTCCTCTTGTCAGACTTCCGGATTTATATAAATCTGTCGTTGGGAAAAGCTCCTCGCGAAAATCGAAAGCTGGCAACTCGGCCATTTGAGCATCTTTAAATCTTGCGGTGGAATCATAATCCGCAAGCAAAGTCCTTCGGGCAATTGGGGCATCAAAGCGCAAACTGAAGGTTCGGTAGCAGACTTTGAGTGAATCTGGAGTTTGCCCTTCATCAAATAAAATCTTTAGTAGATTTTTACTCAAGTCAAAATCAAAGGCGTAGGTTCTTCCTGCTTTGTCGAGTACAGATATACTTTCTGGAACACCGGAGAGCGAGTCGAGTTCGGTTGGAAATTGAAAATAATTTCCCGGAACCCATCGGCATTTTTCCTGAGCCAGCACAAAAGAGGCTGACCCTAGAAATAAAACCCAGAAAATTATCCAAACACGCATGGGCAATAAGAATCGGCTTTTGGCTTCAAGGTAGTAAAATCAGCTTTTATCCAATCAATGGGAAGGTCAAGTAAAAAGTCGTCCCTTTATCAATTTCTGTATCAAACCAGATCTTCCCACCTGCTGTTTCTACACCACTTCGGGCTATTGCAAGCCCAAGTCCGGAACCCGTGGATTTGGTAGAGAAGTTGGGTATAAAAATTTTATCATTTAGGTCCGGAGAAATTCCCTTACCGTTATCCGAAATCTCCAGAAACACGTCTTTCTCGGTCATCCAGAGCCAAACTCGGATTTCAGGTCGCCGCCCATCTGGAACTGCCTGTACCCCATTGATAATTAAATTAGAAATCACCCGTCCAAAAAGCTTATCATCTCCCATGATCGGTATGAGTTCAGAGAATGAATCATCCTGAAAAATTAAATCCACTTTCTGATTATTTTGAAACAACTCGAGCACTTTGGAAAGCACGATCTTGAAATTCATTACCTCATTCTTAGGCAAAGGCATTTTGGCAAAAGTCGAAAAGGAAGAAGCTATCCCACTTAGGGCATCTACCTGATGAATCAAGGTTTCAAGAGATTTTTTAAGCTTGGTCATGTCATCCAAGCGTCCATCATTTTCCAGCCTGAGTAGATGCTGCAGCGTTAGCTTCATCGGGGTCAATGGATTTTTGATCTCATGTGCTACTTGTTTTGCCATTTCCCGCCAGGCAGATTCTTTCTCGGTGGACGCTAGTACTTTTTTACTCGCCTCAAGCTTGAAGAGCATGTTGTTGTATTCGTTGACCAGTAGTCCAATTTCATCTTTGGTGCCCCAAAACATCGGCTCATTATTTTCAAGGTTTGTGGCTTTCAGCTTTTGCGTCAGCAGCTTGAAAGGGAAAGCTAGATTCGTAGACACGAAATACGAGATGATTAGAAAAAGGATGAAAATGATCACGAATGCATTGAAAATATTACTCAGGACATCCGCAATCACGGAATTCAGTTCCGCCTCAGACTCGAAGAATGGAACTGCCAGAATTGCCAGATTCCCTTTGCTTCTTGAAGATGGAATTGCTAGGTACACCGCTTTGTAGCTTAGATTCCCGATTCTTTCATTTGCCAAAAACTGATTTTGCCCTAGCTCCTGAATCTCAGCCAATGCAGTTGGATTCATTAAAGGCGATAGAATTTTCTTATCGAAAATATTGGGGCGGTTGGTAGCCTCTAGTCTACCTTCTGAATTATAGAGATGGATATCACTTGCAGTGGTATTCGCCAGGCTATTGACTTCCTCAGTGAGGAGATCGTTTGAGACGTTGTCTGGTTCTTGATTATTGAGGAAGTTGCTGAGGTTTCCTCGAATTAATGAGGCTTTTTGAATGTACTGCCTATCCAGGTCCTCCCGATAACTATTTGCCAATAGACCTATGGTGATAATACTGATAATAATGATGGGGAAAAAGAATGCAAAATTGAGATACAACTGAAGCTTGGTGCTGTAGTTGAAATCAAAATTCCGATAGCCTTTTAACAGTGTGTTGACCAGAATTGTAAAGAAAGTGAGGAAGACAAAGCCAACAAAGAAGAGTGAAATATTTCCAAAAAAATACGATAGCGTTTTTGTTGATGTGGAGACTATGATAATTTCCTCGCCATTCTGAATTCCTAAATGATGATATCCAAATTGATTGATGCCCTCTGTGAAAAAAGTAGAGCGCTCTGCGAGCAACTCAGGCTTTAACTGCAAGAAATTGAAAGAGCCAGAACTTCTGATAAGCTGATTTTCTTTGAAGATGGCATAATCGTATCGGAGCGGATCAAGCTTTTCGCTGTATTGCTTATCCAATAAAAGCTTAGGATAGACACTGCTTGGCTGGACACGAAGTTGGTTCAACCCAAGGTAAATTGTTCCGAGCTGCACCCCGTCTTTAGTGATTGGGATAAAAGACACAAACCGATTACTCGAATTGCTCTCGTCACCACGAATAAAATACAATCCGCGAACGGAAGTGGCAAAATCACTTTTGACATATTCGGAGCGAAACTGTTGAAGATTAATCCCATCCGGAGGACCGAGTAATTGCTGTCCGGAAGCGGAAAAGATCCGAATTTGCACTTCGAATTGGTCGAAGTAATTGTCCAAATAGATTCTTCTGATCTTGGTCTCTATGGGGTCCTTGGAGAAAAGCGGGTCAGCTATTCGAGTCTGAATAAAAAGATCTTCTTTGATTCGGTTGAAAATCTCTGCCAAGAAAAACTCAGTCATGACATCATTTTCAATCAAATTTTGCGTAGCAAATCGAGTTTTGGATTGAATCAGCTGGGAGTTTGCTGTTTGAAAAGTACTGATCCCGGCAATGATTGCAGTGATCAGACTGGCAAAGAAAAATGTTAAGAAAGTGTCCAACCCCAAACGAAAGACATTTTTGAATAATTCGAACCTAAGAATAAGGAAAAAGAAAATGAGGTGGATAGACCAAACGATGGCTGCCCAAGTCGAGTAGTAGAAAATGAGCCCTAAAACCGGTATTCCAACAGCCAGAATTAACAGGTAATACGATTGCTTCTTCGCTTTCAGCTCAAGGAGGAGATTGATCAGTGTGAGGGAGAAAAGCACATAATTGGCTCCCCAAAGAAATAAAATCACAAAACTTAGCGCTTTGAAGAGATCGAAATCAGCAATCGAATTGATGTCTAAGGCCCACTGCGAATTTTGAATCAAATCGCTCGGAAGGAACCAAACCAGGTATAGAAACAAAGAACTAATCAAGAAAGAAACCAAAAAGAACAACTTAATCTCATGTGGCTCTTTTAAGATTTTGATTTTTTCATGCATGGGTTTAGAAACCAGTTGAAAAATAATCAATGCAAAAACGAAAGTGCCACAAAGCGTATTGAGTAATAAATCGCCCAAGCTTGGATTGAACCAAGAGGATGCATAATTCGAAGGGTCAAATAAGTCTAAATTGAGGAAACCGGAAGGAAACTCCAAGACTAACATGATGAGTCGAAAGGCCATTACCACAATAATAGCATAGCCTATGGCCTGCCAGCGTCTACCCTTACGCCACTTCTTCAGTACGAAATTTGAACTCAAGGTAAAGTACAACAGGAAAACCGAGGTAAAGAAAATGAGTATAGCAGAGTTGATCACTCTGCCTGCGGGCACATAACCACCTAAGAAATTGACCCCAAAAAGCTTAAGGCCAGCGGGATTCGTGACTAATTGACCAAGATTCTCCTCGGGAGAAAACACCTCAAACTTATTGTTCCCAAAGAGTTCTGGATTGGCACCAGTGATCAGGAAATCATTTTCGATCGTTCCGGGCCAAACTAAGCGGATGACATGAACCATTCGGAACTCAGTATTATTTCTTCGGATTGTGCGGATTTTTAAAAGCATCGTCCCATAAGTCCCTTCGACAAGTTGGTAGTCCTTATTCAAGTCGATACTCGAGAAATCTAGGGTGAGTGAAAAGTCAGACCAAAAAAGCAATTCACCGGAAGGGTTTAGGATGAAAAATGGATGCTTATGTATCGGAAAGCTGATTTTAGAAAAATTGAGGGTATCCTCGTTTCTCACATCCATGAGAATCTGAATGAAATCTTCATCGAACTCCCGATCTACTGCCTGAATTCTATCCTGAAGATCTTTGAGATAGGTCTCTTGATCACTTTTTTGAAAAAAAAAGAAATTGAGGATAAGGACAACAAGAAGAGAAAAAACGCTGATAAGGATTACCAGCCTTCGGGATTCATGATTCATTTCCTTGTAAAATAAAAAAGCAAAGTCTCTAATCAAACTTTGCTCTTTTTTTGCGTTAGCGAATTGCCAATTTTGCCCTTTTCTTTTTTGCTGCCCGATACCAAAAGAATCCGATCACCCCTGCGATCAAATATGGCATTAAAAAAAGATAGAGAATTCCACTATTCAATCCTGCACCTATTGATGTATCTCCATTACTTACGTTGTTTTCTACCGACGCTCGACACATGGCACACTGGGCAAAGGAAGCACTATGAATCAATAGTCCAACTAATGAAAGGAAAGCAACTCTCACGAAATTCTTCAATTTTCTTTTCATCTCTTTATCTTTTAATATTTCAATGGGTGTAATAAGGTGAGATCATCAAATAAACAATCACTCCTGTCACAGTCACATAAAGCCAAATAGGGTAAGCGAATTTAACCACTTTTCGGTGTTTTTCCCGCTGATCGGTCAAGCCATAATAATAAGCGAATAGAATTGGGAAAAGTGCCACAGCAGCCAATATAACGTGGGTGATTAAAAGGAAATAATAAATCGACCTAATAGTCCCCTCTCCTCCAAATGTAGTACTCTCAGCTGCCGCGTGATAAATCACATAAGAAACTAGGAAGATTGCTCCAAGCACAAAAGCAATCGTCATAGAAGCTCCATGATAGGCTATATTCTTGTTTTTGATAAATACCAGCGCTGCTATCAAAGCAACGGTCGCTGCAGTATTGATTACCGCATTCAAATGAGGGAGAAAGTAAACCAGATCCGAACCTAGCTCCAGCTTTGTAGGCATGAAGATTAAAACTGCAACAGCCAATGGTATAACTACTGAAATGCCAATGATCCAACCTTTGACTTTTTGCTCAGATTGAATTAGCGTGGCCCTATTTGTTCCCATATAATAATATTTTGGCTTCTAACATAAGTAAGTCTACTTCCTCCCGATTTGTTCCAGAATAATATCCTCTAATTCTACCTTGCTCATCGATTAAGACAAATTTATCGCTGTGGGCAAAATCATCCGGAATTCCCATGCCATCTAGGGTAGGTAAAATAAACCCGCATTTGGCTAGTTGATAGATTTCATCTTTATCTCCTGTGAGAAAATCCCATTTACCGGCGCGCGCATTATGCTTTTCGGCGTAGTCTTGGAGGATTTCCGAAGTATCAAACGTTGGGTCTATACTTATCGACAAGATCTGGAGATTTGATTCCTCACGAAACATATCATTTACCCGTTCCATTTCCGATGACATGACAGGGCAGATCGAAGGGCAAGAAGTGAAAAAGAAATCAACCACTGTGACTTTGCCTTTCATCTCTTTGCTGCCAATTGCTTTACCTTTTTGATTGGTAAAAGTGAATTCAGGAATATAGTGTTGAGTGGTGTCTGCTACTGGACATTCCTGAAATGGGTTGTCTACTCCTTTTTCAAAGAAAATTGGGATGTCATATGCATTATTCCCAAAACTTTTCAGAAACATAAATATCAATACTGGCACCAGTAAGATACAGACCAGCACCAACCCTTGTAATAAACGTATTCCTTTCATTGATTTATGTAACAAAAAAGAAGGTTGAAGTGTCACACCTCAACCTTCTTTTTTTATGTTTTTTATAAATTACCAGCGTACCATGAAGATGTCAGAACCTTCCTTCATCAATGCAATAACCAACCATACTAAGAAAATCAAAGGTACGATGATCGAATAGAACAAAGGTTTGGCTTCATCGCCGAGGTGCATGAATTCCATCATGATGTATTTCGCTTTCCAGACTGTCAAAGCGATGAAAAGGAAATAAAGTAAGATTCCACGATCCATAGTGAATGCCATGATAAATTCTACCACGGTAATAGCCAACAGAATTGCGGCAGTTTTCCAGATTTTTTTAATCTTCTCGTTGTCTCTAGGAGCTACTACCAGCGTTGATTTATTTTCCTGAATTTGCATAGTTCAATTATTTAAAATCCTTAGATAAGATAGAACAAGGTAAACACAAACACCCAAACCAAGTCCACAAAGTGCCAATACAGTCCGATTTTTTCCACCATTTCATAGTGCCCCCTGCGATCGTATTCACCAACTGCCGCTTGATAAAATACAAGAAACAGTAAAAATACACCTATAGTTACGTGAAACCCGTGAAAGCCAGTAATGAAGAAAAACAGGTTGGCAAAAGAGGCTGGACCATATTCATTAACTGTGAGATTGGCTCCATAAACTGTCTCTGTAACCAATCGATTCAGGTCATTTACATAGGTCAATACTGTGCCTGATTCTGTACCGTGAATAAAGTGATTCCACTCCCATGCTTGACAGCTTAAGAAAGTAATACCTCCCAATAAAGTCCAAAGCATCCACTTCACTACGTCGTCTCTATCATTTCTGTGTCCTGCTTCGACAGCAAGCACCATAGTGACAGAACTTGAAATCAAAATAAAAGTCATGATTCCTACGAAAATCAAAGGCGCATGAATACCATGGACAAATGGCAATGCTTCGAATACCAATTCTGGAACTGGCCAATATTCATTTGAACCAGCAAAGGTTTCTAAAGAGCCTTCATAAGCTGGGTAAGTTACCCTTGTAGCTACATAAGTAATCAGAAAAGCAGCGAATGTGAAGATATCCGAAAGGAGGAAAAACCACATCATGAGTTTTCCATAGCTGGCCTTGAAGGGTTCGTTACCACCTCCCCAGGTGCCTCTTTTCGAGCTTACTTCAATAGTCGTAGAATGCGCGGACATAGAATATAGATTTGTACTGGGTTTTAATTTAATGATTCAAAAGCAAAAACATAAATAAATAGATCCAAAGACCACCTAGGAAATGCCAATAAGTGGTAGCCATTTCCATTGTATCCATTGCCTTGGAATGAACTTTATATCTGAAAGTCGAAATTAACACAATAATCAGAAATAGTAAACCACTAATTAAGTGAAGTGCGTGCACACCTGTTATTACATAAAGAAAAGAACCAGCAGGATTACCTACAAAGAAAACTTCACTTTCTACTAAAGCAATCCAACTAAACCATTGACCAACCAAGAAGCAAACTCCTAGGATCATTGCTAAGGACATTCCCAATCGTAACTGAATGAAATTATCTTTTTTAGCGGAAATGTAAGCCCAGTGCAACGAAATTGAACTCAGAATTACAATTCCTGAAGTCAACCAGAAAACCTGAGGCAAATCATAATCCAACCAATTTCCCTCAGCTTGCCTTACAATAAATGCACTAGTCCAAGCAGCAAAAATCATTACTACTGTCACGATAAAGAGCCACAATGCAAACTTTTTAGGATGCATCGAAATCGGCTGCTCGACCATATCGACGTATTTTAATTCTTTTTCCATAATTAAGGAAGTTTATCTAGAAGGTAAGCAATCTGCACAATAGGTAAGTACAAGAAAGAACCAAACATGATTTTCAATGCTGACTTTCTTGAGCAATCTCGCATCAAAGAAAAGGTCTGTGCAAGGAATAATACACCGCAAACGGTAGCCACAATTGCAGAATTCAAACCAGTCAGTCCAAAATAACTTGGCAATAATCCTAAAGGCAAAAGAAACAGCGTATAGATCATAATTTGAACAGCTGTATTGAGATCCTTTCCACCGCCACTTGGAAGCAATTTGAATCCTGCCGCTTTATAATCTTCATCACTTACCCAAGCAATCGCCCAGAAATGCGGAAATTGCCAGATGAACTGAATTCCAAAGATAATTAGAGCCTCATAGGTAATGGATCCCGTGGCGGCAGTCCATCCCAACAAGGGAGGCATCGCACCTGGAATCGCACCTACAAAAACAGCAATTGGGCCTACTCTTTTTAGGGGAGTATAGACAAAAGCATAAAGAATCATACTTAAAACCCCAAGACCGGTAGTGAGCGGATTAGTAAAAATCCATAATAAAGAAATCCCAGCTAATGCAACAAAACCAGTGAACCAATATGCTTCTTGTAAAGATATGGTCTGAAGAGGTAAGGGACGGTTTTGAGTGCGCTTCATTAGCTTATCCAAATCTCGCTCAAGGATTTCATTCATTGCTCCAGAAGCACCGCTAATCAGGAATCCACCAATAGCCAAGCCAATGAAACCAGGCCAGCCAAACGAAACGCCACGATCACCGAGGATATATCCGAAAACAGCCGAAAAGGTAACCAAAGCGGAAAGTCTGATTTTCAATAATTCAGAATAAGCTTTGAGTCGCCCAAGAAGGAAATTATTCGATTGGTAAGCTACTTCAACAGTACTCATATTCTAGTTGTGTTTAATCGAAATTGTTTTTGTTCTCTCAATTGAAGAATCAGTATAACCTGTACTCCGATAATCAATGAACCAAATACCAGATGGAGTGGCTGAAGAAAAGCCGGAACGCCAAAATAAGCCATTCCCATTCCAGTAGCGATTTCTAATAGAATTAACCCAATCAAGATTTGGGACCAAAGGTTTATTTGCGATCTTCTAAGGGTATATTTAAAAGCCCAAAAGAAGTACAATAGATGAACTCCTAATAATAACAAGGAGAAGGACCGATGGATTATGAAGGTTAAACCAACTCGCTCCACCCACTCACCTCTAAGCATATTCCCTAGATTACTCGAAATTTGATCAATCTGCTCGCGTACCTGAGTACCCAAAACAACCTGAACAAACATCAAAATCATACCTAGTATCAATAGCTGCTTAACCTTAGCCGGAACAGCCATTTTCGCATTTTTAGTTTCGAAAGAGATATGAGACCGATGGTTTGCAATGATCAATATAGCTACCAAAAGGAGTGCTAAAACCATATGCACAGTGATGATCCAAGATAAGAGATTAGTAGAAACTACAATGGAACCTATCCAACCAATCAATAATACCAATACCAATGAACTGATCGAAAGTATTGGAATCAGTTTGTCCACCTTCCAAAGTGGTATAGATTTCCAAACGGTAATAATGATCAATAAACCAATCACTACACCTAGCAATCGATTAAGGTATTCAATCCACGTTTTCGTCGCGTTGAATTCTTCTTCGATTAAAATGGACTTATCTTCTGATATTTCTTTCGCTGTCTCTGTAAAACCAAGTCGCTCAAGTGAAGCTGTAAACCGTTCGTTTTTAGCTAGTCTTTTTTTAAGGTAGATTTCTTGATAATTAGCGGGAAGTTGATCTACATGAGTCGGAGGAATTACGCTGCCAAAACATTTTGGCCAGTCAGGACAACCCATTCCAGAGCCTGTACTCCTGACTATTCCACCGACTAGAATAAGCACATAAACAGCAATCACCGTGAGAAGACTCACTGAACGAAAGCTGTTTATGGATTTATTAGTGTTTAGATTCATTTGCTACCAAGACCTCTTCATCTTCCTTCATGATCTCTAACTCCAGTTTAACCAACTCTTGCTCATGCGGAAGGTTTGATTCAGGAGTAGCGGACAAAGGAACTGTCTGAGGAATAAAATCTTCTTCAGCACCTGGCTTAGAATAATCATAAGGCCATCTGTAAACGGTAGGGATCTCACCTGGCCAGTTACCATGACCCGGATGAAGTGGAGTTGTCCACTCCAAGGTATTTGATCTCCAAGGATTCAATGTTGCTTTTCTACCTCTATACATGCTGTAAAAGAAGTTGAAAATAAAGATGAATTGCGCTGAAAACGTGATAATCGATGCAACTGAAACGAACATATTTAGATCAGTATACATGTTTGCAAACTCAAAGTTTGTCCAGCTGTAATATCTTCTAGGGAAACCAGCAATACCGATGTAATGCATTGGGAAGAATACTAAATAAACTCCTGTAAAGGTCAACCAAAAATGGATATAGCCTAATTTGGCATCCATCATTCGGCCAAACATTTTAGGGAACCAATGATAAACTCCAGCCATCAATCCGAAGAACGAAGCCGCGCCCATAACTAAGTGGAAGTGAGCTACCACGAAATAGGTATCGTGAAGTTGAATATCAATTGCAGAGTTACCTAAGAAAATACCTGTCAAACCGCCAGAGATAAAGAAGGAAACCAAACCTATTGAAAATAACATTGCTGGAGTGAATATCAAATTACCTCTCCAAAGTGTCGTCAAGTAGTTGAATACTTTTACAGCGGAAGGTACCGCAATAATCAACGTAAGGAACATGAAGATGGATCCAAGGAAGGGATTCATACCAGACACAAACATATGGTGAGCCCACACAACGAATGACAGAATCGTAATTCCAAGCATTGAAATAATCATTGCCTTGTATCCAAAGATTGGCTTTCTGGAATTCGTTGCAATCACCTCTGAGGTGATACCTAAAGCAGGCAGCAATACAATGTAAACTTCTGGATGACCAAGGAACCAGAACAAATGCTGATAAAGAACCGGGCTACCTCCAGTATTTGGGAGAGCCTCTCCACCAATGTAGATGTCAGAAAGGTAAAATGACGTACCAAAGCTTCGATCAAAAACTAAAAGTAGCGCAGCAGCAAATAATACCGGGAAAGCTAAAAGCCCAATTACCGCAGTAAGAAAGAAAGCCCAAATAGTCAATGGCAATCTAGAGAATGACATTCCTTTTGTTCTCAAATTAATAACAGTGGTGATATAGTTGATACCTCCAAGTAGAGAAGATGCAATGAAGAATGTCATCGCTATTAACCAAAGGGTCATACCAAGTCCAGAACCTGGTATAGCTTCTTCCAAAGCCGAAAGCGGAGGATATACTACCCATCCACCACCAGCAGGGCCAGTTTTTATAAATAAGGAGATGAACATAATCACACCTGATACAAAAAAGAACCAGTAAGAAAGCATGTTCATAAAGCCAGAGGCCATATCACGGGCTCCGATTTGAAGCGGAATGAGGTAGTTCGAAAACGTACCACTCAATCCTGCTGTCAATACGAAGAATACCATGATCGTACCGTGCATAGTTACCAATGCAAGGTAAAATGTAGGATCCAATGCTCCAGCCTCGTCAATCCATCCACCCAAAATGGGTCTAAGGAAAGACAGATTCATTTCAGGAAATCCAAGTTGAAGACGGAATAATATCGAAAGGAAACCACCTATCAGCGCCCAAAACATCCCCGTGATCAGAAATTGCTTTCCAATCATTTTGTGATCTTGAGTGAAGATATATTTCGTTACAAAATTATCATGATGCTCATGATCGTGATGATCGTGTGAGGCTGAATCATGATTTGCGACAGTTGCTGTAGCCATAATCTATAATTTTGTTTATTTATTTTCTTTTAACTGAATCTCAGCAAGTTCTTTGGTGTCAGCTGGAAGACCTTCTGCCAAGGCAGGATTCATCTGAATGAAAGATTTTTGCTCTGCTATCCACTTCTGATAGGCCTCTGGCTCTACCACCTCAATTATCTTCTTCATAGAGAAGTGCCCACGCCCACAGACTTCTGTGCAGGCAATTTCATAGTTGAATTCAGGATCATTCAATTCAATCCTCATTTCTGCAGTAGTCTTAGTAGGGACAAACCAAAATCTCGTTGGCATACCCGGCACCGCATCCATTTTCAATCTCATATGAGGCGCAAAAACAGAGTGAAGAACATCTCTTGCTCTGATTTTGAACAAAACGGGCTCTCCTTTCGGAATTACTACTACTGGCGAAGGAAAATCATCAATTGAATTTTTATCAGTAAAATCCACGCCGTGCGAATTGGATGCAGTGATCAGCCTGTAATCATAATCACCCAAAACATTGTCTGTACCCGGATATCTTACTTCCCAAGCAAACTGATAACCCATAATTTCAACCACGTGAGCCTTTTCGGGTGCGGGAGCTGTGATATCAGACCATGCCATCCAACCTGATATTACCAACCCAGCCAAAACTATCCCCGGAACGACAGTCCAGATAATTTCCAACTTATTGTTGTCTGGGTAAAAGGATGCCTTACGCTTTTCGCTATACTGATATTTGTAAGGGAAAACAAAAAGCAAAACGTGAGTGATCAGAAATACCACACCTGTTACCGCCATAGTAATCCAAAACAACTTATCGGTTACCACACCATGTTCTGAGGCTACAGGTAATTGATAGTTATCAAATTCTTTAATCGAATACCAAAACATCAAAATTGTAGTACCCACCAAAAACAACACGAATAGAATCGCATTTACTTTATTACTTCCCGAGGCTATTTTTTTATCAGAGCCTTTTACTACTGTAACCAACGTTTGGATTCTATAGACCATCCAGATAATGGACAATAATAATAGAACACCTACTCCAATCAGAAATCCGTACATACCTTAATTTTTTAGGCTGTTATTAAATGTGATGATGATAGCTCTCTTCGAGCATCGGGTGATTTTTAGGGATCAAATTCCCTTTGGCTAAGCCCCCTAACACTACCAACGCCATTGCTGAACCATAAACTAGAAACATTCCAACTTCCATAAATCCTATTCCTCCATTATGTCCAAGTGTTCCAGGCTGAACCATTAGGAAGAAATCAACCCAGTGACCAACAATAATCAATGAACAAATCAACTTTAGGAACACCCCATGTCTTTTTGAATCTCTTGTCATTAAAACTAGGAAGGGTAGTACAAAGTTCATCCCTATGTTTACGAAAATGAACGGTCCATACACGTCAGAGCTCAACCTCTCAACAAAATAAACTGTTTCTTCAGGTATGTTCGCATAATAAATCAATAAGAACTGCGAGAACCATAGATAAGTCCAGAAAATGGTGAATCCGAATACGAATTTACCCAAGTCATGAATGTGGTTTTCATTGACCATTTCAAGATATCCTTGGCCTTTCAAGAAGATCGTAAGTAATGTCATTGCAGATAGACCTGCTACAAACCAAGAGGAAAATACGTACCATCCGAAAAGAGTGGAGAACCAGTGCGTATCGATAGACATTACCCAATCCCAAGCAGCAATCGAAGAAGAAACCGCAAAGAAGATGATAAAGTAAGCAGACATGCTTCTGATCTTATACCAAGAAGTACTTCCTCCAAGGGAATCTTCAGCGTAGGATAGACTCTTTAATTTATTGAAAAAGAAAACCCAGAAACCGAAGAATAAAACCATTCTCACGATATAGAACACTGGAAAGGTACCCTTTGCCATTGGCCAATAGAAGAAAGCTCCCTTTCCGTCAATAATTTTATCATATTCAGGGGAAGCTTTATCAAACAAATAGCTGTGTGTCCAGTGGAATAAATCATGGTTTGCTAAGAAGAACGTAGCAATCATAAGTACCGCTGCATAAGGCAGCCAGTTTCCAAAAGTAAGCATCACTCTTACAATGGGTGCAGACCATCCTGCTTGCGCAGCATACTGAATTGCAAAGAAGAAAACTCCTATGATAGCAATACCTGTGAAGTATACATTGTTTATCCAAAGGTTTGCATAGAGTCTTTCATACCAATGAAATGGATGAGCAGCTGCTTCGGCTCCTTCTTCAGCGTGACCTCCGAAGATTCCAAACAAAATGCCGATAACTAGAAGTACAGCGCCGATTCCCAAAACAGTCAAGATAGACTTTTTGGTTGCGGCGGTCAAAACAAACTTTTGATCCAGATTATAGTGTTGTGCGTCGTGAGCCATAATTAATTTGCTGGAGTTTCTTCAGTTGATACTTCGGCCTCAGCTTCCACAGGAGTTTCTGCAGCTTGACCACCTTGAATTTTTTGTTTCACATACGAGACGATCTTCCAACGATCTTCTGGAAGGATCTGAGAACCGTGTGCCCCCATTCTACCTTTACCCTTTGTGATCACGTGGAAAATATGTCCTTCCGGTAATCCGATATAGGCACCTCCCGTAAGATTCGCGACACCGCCAATCTTCAATCCTGATTTTCCATCACCTTGTCCACCTTTTCCATGGCAAGTAGAACAATAGCTGAGGTACAACTGCTCACCTTCTGCCAGTACCTGATCAGTCATTTCAATCGGGTTCTTCACTATTTCTCCAGCTAATTCCAATTCAAAAACCTTTAATCGGTAAGGCAAATATGCATTCTTGTTACGAGGTACAGTATTCTCTACTGGCAATCTCATATTCATATTGTGGGGGTTGTTAATGTTACTGTTGTAATATTCACCTTTCCCATCCTCACGAGTCGAAAGCCAAGAGCCTTCTGATTCTTCAGTAATTTGACTCAATGGCTCATACGCCACAGAATGATACATCTGAGGGGCATATTCAACACCCGGATCATCACCATCAGATTCACAACCTGCCAGAAGTAATCCAGCCATTGCAAATGAAATTAAACTATAAGTGTTAGTAATCTTCATCGTTCCAGATTTACTATTCAAAACTTTTTTTATTAACCTCTGTAGCTCCAGAAGATTTGAGAATTGCTTCAATTGCGACTAAATCAATCGCAGAATTATTAGCAATATCAATTGCCATGATGTGCTTATCATCCGTGCTTCTCAAGTCAAATATTCTAGGCTGAGCCCAAGGCTTCAAATTAGAGCTGATCATGAAAACACCCACCATACCAAAAGCAGCTAACAAAACTGTCATCTCAAAGGTAACTGGAATGAAATCCGGGAAAGCTCCGTAATCTTTACCACCAATAATCATCGGCCAGTCAAAGCTCATCATGTAGTATTGCATGGTTAAAGCCAATGTAGTACCCAACATCCCGAATAAAAAGGCTGCAATTGGCAAACGGCTTCTTTTATAGCCAAGAACTTCGTCCAATCCATGAACCGGATAAGGAGAATAAACCTCATCGATTTTCACTCCGTTAGCTCTTACTTCTTCTACTGCGTGGAGTAACACGTCCTCATCGTCAAATACTCCCAAAACAAAATGTGTATCTCTTTCCATAATTATTTAGACACTTTTTCAGATGAAGATTTCAATACTGCCTTTACCTCTGCCATGTTGATCACTGGGAAAAACTTAGCAAATAAGAAGAATAAGGTGAAGAACAATCCAAATGTGAACAAATAGACGCCTACGTCAGCCCATGTTGGGTAGAACATCGCCCAAGATGATGGCAAGTAGTCTCTGTGAAGTGAAGTCACGATAATTACAAATCGTTCAAACCACATCCCTATATTCACAACTATAGATAATGCAAATGTTGCTGCAATTGAAGTTCTGATTTTCTTAATCCAGAACAATTGTGGAGAAATCACATTACAAGTCATCATCGTCCAATATGCCCAAAAGTATGGTCCGGTTGCTCTATTATAAAAAGCATAGAATTCAGGTTCTACCCCAGAATACCAAGCGATAAAAAACTCCGTAATGTATGCAACGCCTACAATAGAACCCGTGACGATGATTACAATATTCATCAACTCGATATGCCCAATCGTGATGTAATCCTCAAGTTTGAACACTTTTCGAGTCACAATCATCAACGTCAATACCATCGCAAAACCGGAGAAAATCGCTCCAGCAACAAAGTATGGAGGGAAAATCGTGGTATGCCATCCAGGAATAACTGAGGTCGCAAAGTCAAAGGATACAATCGTGTGTACTGAAAGTACTAAAGGGGTAGCCAAACCAGCAAGGATTAAAGATACTGACTCGTATCTCATCCAAGTTTTGGCAGCGCCATCCCAACCGAATGAAAGTGCACCGTAGATGGTCTTCCTCAAACCTGTAGCTCTATCTCGGATTGTGGCAAAATCAGGAATCAAACCAATATACCAAAACACTAACGAAACCGAGAAATAGGTGGAGATCGCAAACACGTCCCACAATAGCGGTGAGTTGAAATTCACCCAAAGTGATCCAAAGGTATTTGGAAGTGGAAGTGCCCAATACGCTCCAAGCCAAGGACGGCCCATGTGAATGACGGGGAACATAGCAGCACAGATAACTGCGAAAATGGTCATTGCCTCTGCAGCTCTGTTAATGGATGTTCTCCATTTCTGTCTGAAAAGCAATAATACTGCTGAGATCAACGTACCTGCGTGACCGATACCAACCCACCATACAAAGTTGGTGATATCCCAGGCCCAGCCGACAGTTTTATTTAGACCCCACATGCCAATCCCTTCCCAGAGCGTAGCAATTATTGCAATTGATCCAAGAGCTAATACTCCGGCAGCGGTAAGAAAAGCAAGGAACCAACCTAAAGATGGTTTCCCTTCTACTTGACGGCACACATCATGTGTCACGTCATGGTAAGTTTTACCCCCGGTAACTAATGGATCTCGTACGGATGAAGTAACCTGCATAGTTTATAAAATTAAGATTACGCTTCGTTTTTGTCTTTATTTCTGATTTTGGTAAAGTACCAAACGTTTGGACTAACGTTGATCTCTTCCAATACATGGTATGCTCTCTCTTCGCCAACCTCTTTCAAGGCAGACGTACTATTATCTTCAATCTTCAGAAGTTTAGATAATTGGCTGTTTGCATCATTCATATCTCCGAATACCAAAGCATCGGTAGGACACGCTACGGCACAGGCCATGTTGATTTCACCATCTTGCACTTTTCGCTTCTCACGCTTGGCCGCTAATTTACCAGCTTGGATACGTTGTACACACATAGAGCATTTCTCCATTACACCTCGTACTCGTACGGTGACGTCTGGATTCAATACCATTTTGCCGAGATCATCATTCTGAGCAACATTGACTCCAGCGAAGTCTTTGTTGTCATGGTATTTAAACCAGTTGAATCGACGAACCTTATACGGACAGTTGTTTGCACAATATCTTGTACCAATACATCTGTTGTAAGTCATCTGATTTAGACCTTCAGAGGAGTGGGTGGTTGCAGCCACTGGACATACTGTCTCACATGGAGCATTGTTACACTGCTGACACATCATCGGTTGGAAAGTAACCTCTGGATTATCAGCTGCGATTTCCAACGCTTTTAAATCATCCGCCGGCGCATCAGAAGAATAATAGCGATCAATTCTGATCCAAGCCATTTCTCTTCGATTCAATACTTCTTGTTTACCAACTACTGCCACGTTATTTTCAACCTGACAAGCGACAATACATGCGCTACATCCAATACAGGAATTCATGTCTATCGCAAGACCCCAGTGATGTTGGCTATATTGATGCCCTTTCCAAAGCGAAATCTTCGAAGGCTTGATAAATTCACCGTCCTTATAGATTTCCGGATGGTATCTTCCAGCTCCTGCATTCTGCTTGTATTCACCTAATGTGGCTTCTTGGATTACGTTTTCACGTCCCATGAAAGTTTGGTGAGTCTGCGTTCTTGCAATTTTGTATTTATCTTCGGTAACAGCTATTTCAACTCCAGCAGTGATATCGAAATTCACAAAGCCTTTCGAAGAATCAAGTAATTCGTAGGCATTCACACCTACTCCATTTGCTACCCTGCCAGCTTTGGTTCTACCATATCCTACTGCCAAACCAAAAGTGCCCTCCGCCTGACCAGGCTGAATCATAATCGGAACGATTAGCGATTTGCCATTAACAGTGATAGATGCTTTTCCTGTATTCTCTTCATACATGGTCACTCCATTGTCTATAGCCCATTTCTGGGAAACAGTAAGGTAGTTATCCCATGTTGCCTTAGTGATTGGATCTGCCATCTCTTGTAGCCAAGGAATGTTGGCATAAATACCATTTCCTATTCCTACTTTAGAATAAATCACCAATTCAGAGCTTGTATTAGCAGTTGTTGATGCGGAAGCAACAGCAGCAGCTGCAGCAGAAACATCTCCGACTGGAGTAGGCGCAGCAGCTGTAGAATTAATTGCCAGTACACCATTATATAAGGTAGTATCCCAGAACTCCTGGAAATTGCCTGCAGTTTCGACCAAGGTATAAACCTCATTTTGCCAAACTGACTGAAGAAAATCAAAATAATTAGAAGTAGATCCACCCCAAACAAGGAAGGACTCCTGAGCTTGTCTAGAGTCAAACAATGGAGAGATCGTCGGCTGAGCAAGCGAGAAATGTCCACGCTTCGGCTCGAAATCATTCCAAGACTCTAGATAATGGTGATCCGGGGCAACCATTTGTACCAAAGATGAAGTCTCATCCATTGTACCGTTTGTTGCCAAACTCACTTTTGCTTTAGCAATACCTTCAGCAACTTCAGCTCCTTTTGCAAAATCATAAACTGGATTACAATTGTAGAAAATTACTCCTCCAACTTGTCCCGCTTTCAATTCAGCAACGAATTGATTCATTCGAGCATCATCACCCTTTCTGAAATGAACAGGGTTTGCGAAATCAATTGTCGTACCATTTGCACCAAGGATGTCATTGATTGCATTGATTACTACCTGTACATTCGGGTCATTAGATCCAGACACTACAAGAGAAGCACCTTTGCTAGCCCAAAGATCATTTGCGGCTTTGTCTAGGTGCTTGATTTCAACTGCTCCTGCCGAAACTTGAGTTGCTCCAGCTTTTTTTGCAATTGCATTATAAAGTGCTAAAACAGCCAATCCGCTTTGTGAAGCTCTGATCGGGGTTCTATAATCAGCATTTGCACCAGTCATCGATAGATTCGATTCAAACTGATAATGTCTGGACATTTCTGGACGCTCTTTGCTAATCTTTCGGGTCTTTGCGTATTGTCCAGCGAATTCAATTGGAGAAATCCACGTACCTAAAAAGTCTGCTCCGAAAGAAACAATGGTTTTAGCTTTATCAAAGGAATAAGATGGAATAACTGCAGTACCATAATAGGTCTCTGCTGCCTTCTTAATACCGTAATTTGAAATAGGATCATACTGGATCAATTCCGCGCCACCTACCGAATCAGAAAAAATCTGAATAGCTTTTAGCGTTGAAGGAGAAAGAATCGTATTTGATATAATCTTTACATTTCCAGCAGATGCAAACTTCGCTTTAACCTGCGCATCTATAGTAGCCCAATCCGATTTTTCACTGCTGATATAAGGACCGGCTAATCGCTCTTTGTCATAAAGAGAAAGAATGGATCCTTCTACGATGGCATTTACTTTTCCTTTATTAATAGGAGAAAGTGAGTTTCCATCAATTTTGATCGGCCTACCTTCTCTTGTTTTTACAACGATAGCGGCATAGTCACCACCAGTAGCATAAGTAGAAGCATAGTAATTAGGAATAGAAGGGTTGATATCAACCGGCTTGTTCACGTATGGAATAGCTTTTCTTATTGGAGCCTCACAAGCTGCTAACGAAGCTGCCGCCACACTGAAACCCATTACTTTAAGGAAGTCTCTTCTAGAAGAGCTTCCATCTTCACTTAAGCTTGACGGAAGTTCGACAAATTCCTTATCGGCGTTCTTTACAAACTCTGGATCGTTGTTGAGCTGCTCAAGTCCTTTCCAGTATGTTTTTTTATTTTCCTTCATTTTATAGTCTAGAATGAATTTTCAAAACGGGTGATGAATTAATAGTGGCATTTCGCACATTCCAAACCTCCGATATCCTTGACTTTCAAGGCATCTTTAGAGTCTACATGCAGTTGAACCAACTTATCATAGTAAGCATTGCCCTCTGTAATAATCTCCGTCTGCCTGTGACAGTCAATACACCAACCCATTGTCAATGAACTGTGCTGACCTACCACTTCCATTTCCTGGATAGGACCATGGCAAGTCTGGCATTCGATCCCCCCTACTTTCACGTGCTGGGAATGATTGAAATATGCCAAATCAGGAAGGTTGTGTACTCGTATCCACTCGATAGGCTTATTATTGTCTACAGCATCATAGATTTTTTGAATTTCTGGTGAAATCCCTTCTTTACCTTCCAAATTTTGAATGTGCGTATGACAGTTCATGCAAATGTTGGCAGAAGGGATATTTGCTGATTTCCCGATCTCAACACCAGTATGGCAATACTGGCAAGCGATCTCTAAAGTACCTGCATGAAGTGCGTGAGAATATGCAATCGGCTGCTCTGGAGTGTAACCTTGGTGAACACCCACTGAATATAAACCATCAATTGCAGTCTTCGCTACCATCGCCACCACAAAAGCAGTAACAATAATGATGAAAGCATCGCTCTTTAGGATTTTTCCAAATTGGAATTTCTGGGTAACGAATTCTTTGTCGCTCTCATCAAGATCTTGATTGGTGAGGTATTTTGAAAGAACTGAAATAATCAAACCAAGTACTATCAAAATCAAAAGAAGCACTACAACCAGTACTGCCAAAATTCCAGTCAGGTATTCGTTTGGAATTCCACCTCCTGTAGCAACAGCGCCCCCATCAGCAGCTCCTGCGGTAGCAGCGGCTGCAGCGGCGGGGTCTACTTTATCTCCATATTCGATGTAAGACAACAAATTTCCCAAATCAGCATCGCTCAAGAAACCATAAGAGGGCATGACAGAGTTATTGTACTCTTTATACAAGGCTACTGCATAAGGATCGCCCGATGCAATTACAGCCTGAGAATTTTTAATCCAGGTTTTAACCCACTCCGGATCCTTTCTTTCTGTAACTCCTCTCAATGCAGGACCGATATATTTTTGATCCAACTTGTGGCAAGTACTACAGTTGGCCTTAAATATAGCATTGCCTGCTGCTACTGCTTCTTGACTTTCATCCACTGAAGGATCAACCGCAAAAGCTTGCGTCCCGATCAGCATAAAAAACAGCACTGCCAGCATGCGGAAATTCAATCGAACCCCTACCAACGAGCGTTTTGATAACATATTTTAGCTAATTAAATAGTTTAAATGGTTTTCTATAACCCTTGCAAAGGTACTACCCGAAGCCTATTTTTCAAACATGGATTCAAACCTCTACACTGTTTGTAAAGGATATCAATTGAATTAGTATAAAATTGATTTTCAATAGGTTAAGTATTTGAAAATGCAGTTTTTACAATTTAGAATTATTATAAATAAAGTATTTTTTGCTTTAAAATCGTACGCTTCTGAGAATCAACCGCAAAGACTTTTTTCCAATATCAAATCTGAATTTGCCCTCTCAATATATTCAGTCGATCTTAAAATAAGTAATTCCTTTTTTGGAGGAATAGAGATATTACCTACATTTGCATTCCGATTCAGATTGGTCGAGTGGCCGAGTGGCTAGGCAGAGGTCTGCAAAACCTCGTACAGCGGTTCGAATCCGCTCTCGACCTCAAGCAAAAGCATCCGCCGCGGCGGATGCTTTTTTTTTTTAAGTCATTTAAACGAAGATAACGCCGAGGTTTCACAATATCCTTAAAGGAAAAGACTGTTTCAACCTCCCTAAAGTGGATGACACCTCATACTTCGATCATTGTTTTTCTAGAATGCTAAATATTCCTGATTTCTCTAGCTAAGGTTAGACTCATTCAAGCCTAAATTCCCATTTGTGCAGTTCTTTTTCAAGATGTTCTTAATTAACACTTCTTGCGTTTTTTCCTTCCCATGTAAGGAGTAGAACAGCTCATTTATTCAAGTTTACAATCTTTATTAAGTCCCCTAAAGCAAAAAAAGTGTCCACCTTTCGGCAGACACTTTTTACTATTTTCAGAATTCTAATTAAATAATTACTTCTTTCCTTCCATTTTCTCTTTCAATTCAGCAAGAGCATCCAAGTCACCTAGGGTAGACTTCTCTGCTGGTGCAGAAGAGGAAGAAGAAGAAGAACTTGAATCAGAAGAATCTTCTTTCTTTTTAGGAGCAGCCTTCTTCGCTGACTTAGCCTCTTCTTTGAACATTGCCGTGTGAGAAAGAACAATTCGCTTGTCATCTTTAGAGAACTCAGTTACTTTGAATTCAAGAGACTCACCAACCTCAACCTGAGAACCATCTTCTTTCTCTAGATTTTTGATTGTAGCAAATCCTTCTAGTCCGTAAGGAAGCTCAAGTACTGCACCTTTGTCATTCTTAGAATTGACAGTACACTTATGAACAGATCCTACTGGGAATACAGACTCGAAAGTATCCCAAGGGTTTTCTTCCAACTGCTTATGTCCAAGTGCAAGTCTTCTGTTGTCTACGTCAAGTTCAAGAACAGCTACTTCTAGCTCATCTCCTACCTTTACAAACTCAGAAGGGTGTTTGATTTTCTTAGTCCAAGATAAGTCAGATACGTGTACCAAACCGTCGATTCCCTCTTCCAACTCAAGGAAAAGACCGAAGTTTGTCAAGTTTCTTACTACACCTTTATGCTTCGAACCTACCGCATATTTAGTATTCATATCAGCTTTGGTCCAAGGATCTTCAGTCAATTGCTTGATACCAAGCGACATTTTACGATCATCCTTATCTAAAGTCAATACTACTGCTTCTACTTCGTCACTCACTTTAACAAAGTCTGCAGGGTTTCTCAAATGCTGTGACCAGCTCATTTCTGATACGTGGATCAAGCCTTCAACACCAGCAGCAAGCTCAAGGAATGCACCGTAGTCAGCTACATTTACAATTTTACCTTTTACTCTGCTTCCAACCTCAAGGCTAGCAGCTAAAGAATCCCAAGGATGAGCAGTAAGCTGCTTCATACCCAAAGAAATTCGCTTCTTATCATCATCAAAATCAAGGACTACAATCTGAACCTTCTGGTCAAGCTGCAATACTTCTTCCGGATGATTGATACGGCCCCAAGAGATATCTGTAATGTGAAGTAAACCATCTACACCTCCAAGATCGATGAATACACCGAAATTGGTCATGTTCTTGATTACACCTTCCAATACTTGACCTTTCTCTAGGTTGTTCAGGATCTCAGCTTTCTGCTTCTCAAGATCTTTCTCGATCAACACCTTGTGAGATACTACTACGTTATCATTTGCGTGGTTGATTTTCACCACTTTCACTTCCATCTTCTTACCTACATAGATATCGAAATCACGGATAGGCTTCACGTCGATCTGAGAACCTGGCAAGAACGCCTCAACACCGTAGATATCCACGATAAGACCACCTTTAGTTCTTCTCTTTACAAGACCTTCGATCACGTTGTCAAACTCAAGAGCATCTTCGATGTCTTTCCAAGCACGAACGATCTTCGCTTTCTTACGAGAAAGAATTAATTGTCCAAGGTGGTTTTCCTGCTCTTCGATGAATACCTCTACAGTATCACCTACTTTGATAGACTCTAAATCTCTGAATTCGGACAAGGGAACCAATCCATCGGATTTGAAACCGATATTGATGATCACATCTTTGTCGTTAATTCCTACGACGGTACCTTTAATCACCTCTTTTTCAGTGATTTCGTTCAATGTATTCTCATACATTGTCGCCATTTGCTCCCGCTGCGCTTTGGAATACCCCTCACCAAAACCTTTGGTTTCGAAATCTTCCCAGTTAAATTCTGCTTTGTTAGACATAATACTTTTAACCCTAGTTAAGCAACAGTCTAAGGGTCATCGGACTGCCGGTTTTAGTTGTAAATCAATGAATTAACCAATGTCAACTCACCCCATCCACTCGAACGGATTGCAAAGGTAAGCTTTTTATGATATTTGAAAAATTATGATGCCAAATCAAGTCTCTTTTTAGAGAAGTATGGGCTTTTAGATGATTTTGTCCAAGAATCGGCTTAAAATTGGAAAGAAAAAATTCGTGGATTAGCACTTCACAATATGGGAAGATCGAATCAGCAAAATCCCGCTACAGGAAAAGCAGGTCCTCTTTGTGACTTCAGTGCAAGACTTTGTGGTCTTTGTGGTTAAATGACTTAATAAAAAAGCCCTTATCCTGATAGTTATCGGGATAGGGCCTTGCAAGCAAAGAGTGAAAGATTTATTTACGAACACAAAAATAACTAAAATTTCGGATGATCAAATTCTTCCAGTGGATTTATACCTTCTATTCGGGCTTACTTTTTATCCTACTAATGCTGGTGTTTGGTCTCTTTATTATCATCCCACTTCTGATTAGTGACCGTGGGGATAAAATCTCTTTTGTATTTATCCGGCTTTGGGCGGGGATTTGGGCAGCACTTTCAGGGATTCGATTTGAAGCTCACGGCGAAGAATACATTGATCGATCCACATCCTACATCTACATTTTCAACCATCGCTCCTTTATCGATGCTCCGATGATCCCTTTGTGCATTCCGCAAGTGGTCCGGGCCATTGGGAAAAAAGAGCTTTCAAAAATTCCTGTTTTTGGTGTAATTGTAGGAAAATTTGCTGTATGGGTCGATCGA
>JBBQDY010000009.1:0-25966 GCA_038320155.1 Cytophagales bacterium | reverse complement strand
TGGTCTGAGATGAATTCATGGCGCAAAATACCAAAATCTTTTAAGCCACGTGTTTTTTCACTTTTAGTGAAGTTCCCTCTGTGGAGATTACGATGATTTGTTCGCCTTGCTCGACAAACTCTCCTCGAGAGTAGGCATCAAACATTTCTCCATCAATTAGAATTCGACCACTGGGACGAAGTCTTGAATGAACTATTCCAATTTTCCCATTTAGACTTTCTGGATAAAAACTTGAAGTATAGCCATCAGTTCTTTTTTGAGTCGTAGCCAAAGAAATGCTTTTGAAGGCTCCCCATTCATTGACTTTTGGAGTGAGCCAAAATACAATTCCGACTGAGGCGATAGCTGCAATAATTACGGTGAGGAGTGCTCCAAACAGATCTGCTGCAGGTACAAACTCAAAGTCAAAGTTTTGATTAGGCAACATGCCCAAGACCAATCCAGCGAGAATGCAAACTATCCCCAAAATTCCAAAAATCCCGAAACCTGGAATCACAAATAACTCGACAGCGAGTAAAATGACTCCAACAATGAAAATTAAAATTTCCCAATTTTCTGCTAATCCACTTAAGTAATAAGGGATAAAATATAAAATCACAGCGATGATGGAGGCAAGTAATGGGAACCCAATTCCCGGAGTCTGCAATTCAAAATAAAGTCCTCCAATAATAATTAAGATCAAGAATCCGCTAATAGCAGGGCTTAGAAAGAATGAAATAATCTGTTCGATTTGACCTTCCTCATGGTAGATCAATTCAGCATCTTGAAGATTTTGGGCTTTGAGTATCGCCTCGATACTTTCGTATTCTCCTTCAGAAAAGCCATATTTGATGGCTTCGGATACCGAAAATGTGATTACCGATCCTTCCTCACTTATTCCCTCAATCTTTATCTTTTCATCCACCATTGCTTCTGCAATTTTCGGATCTCTCCCTTTAGCTTCAGCGGTGCTTCGCATCATTGATCTCATGTAGGATTGATATTTATCCGGCGCAGCGGCACCGTCAGTACCATTTACAACTGTTGCAGCTCCAATACTTGCTCCCGGAGCCATATAAATGCTATCTGTAGCTATCGATATCAATGCTCCCGCTGAGGCAGCATCCTTATTGATAAAGACATAAATCGGAATGGTGGACTCCAAGATCATGGTTCGGATATCATCCGCATCATTCACTGCTCCTCCATAAGTATCCATTTCAATGATTATCAGGTCTGCTGATACTTCTTGTGCCTTTTCCAAGGCTAGCGTCACTCGTCGATTCATACCTGGATCGATATCTTCATCTATTTTAAAAATAAATACCTTCTTCGGCTCATTGGATGAATTTTGAGCAAAAATAGTCCCCATCGAAATGAGAATAAGGATTAGAACTTGTGATAGAATGATTTTCATTAGATATGCTTTTTGCAGTAGAAAAGATACGAATTCATCTTTAACCCCTCATTTTTATAGGAAAAAACGATTTTTATATTTTAGAGGGATATGACTTAGAATATGCTTTTCTAGCATAATTCTTGTTTTAGTAGCTTCCAAATTCACAACAACCGCTTTGAAAATCGCTCTAAATAAAATTAGACTATGAGATATAAGACTTTACATCGTCCCTGCCTTGTTTTAACCTTTTTTGTTCTTTTTGGTTTTTCGATAAATTCTAAGGCCTCAACTTTCGATTCACTTCGTGTTGAGCGAGTAGGGGATCAATCCTTTATCCTGCATGAAGTCGATCCGAAAGAAACCCTTTTTGGAATCAGCCGAAGATATCAAGCGTCTGTAGGTGATATCGTCAATGCCAATGAAGTTCTGAAGGCCGGATTGCAAATCGGTCAAACGATTCGAATTCCTTTTATTCCTAAATCTGCGCTTCCCGCAGGCACGAGTCTTCATAACGTAGGATCTGGAGAAACGCTTTTTTTTATTTCCAAGAAATATGGAGTGACAGTGGAAGAGCTAATGAAAGTAAATGAATTGAAAGGAAACGACCTTAGTGTTGGTCAGTCCTTATTAATTCCAAATGCAACGCTGGCCATCACACCGGAAGTAAAACCTGCACCGGCAGTAAAAGTTGCTCCGGTTGTAGTTGCTCAGGCTCCTGTCGAAAAGGCAAAGGAGATGAAAGAGAAGCCCGAACCAAAGAAAGAGGAAAAAAGGCCAGCTGCGCCGGTAGCTGAGACTATTCGGACTAGCAGTCAAGCGGTTACTCAAAACACAACACCGATGGTTCCGGGAGATTGGATTTCCCATTCCGTGAAACCAGGAGAAACTTTGTTTTCGATATCAAGTCAATACGGTTCTAGAGTTGAGGATGTAATCACATGGAACTCTTTGTCATCCAATAATCTAAAAGAAGGCCAAGTGCTGAAAGTAGGCAGAGGTAAGCCAGAAGAATCTAAAGTACCGGTGATCGGTACTCCCCGTGTAGTTTCTGATGTGTCAGAAATGGACATCGATCCAACTGCTGAAAATACCTCAGGCGGATACAAAAACTTAAAAGAATCGGGTCAAGCTGAGCTAATCCAAGGAACTGGAGGTCACAAAAAGTATTTGGTTCTTCACCGTACAGCTCCTATCGGAACAATCATGCGGGTGAAAAATGAAGAAAATGACGTGACTATTTTTGCTCGAGTGGTGGGCACACTTCCAGAAACTGGAGATAATTCTAAATTGGTGATCAAGCTTTCCCAAGCGGCCTTTGACCAGCTGAAAGCTGTCAATGGAAGATTTCCAGTAGAGATTATGTATTGATAAATCTTGAATCTAATTCTAAAAAGGACCGGCTATTTGCTGGTCCTTTTTGGATTCTAGGATACCCATCTTCTTTTTGTCCCCAAGCTGTTTTTTGCTTTACAAGGCTTTAGCTCTAATTTTGTAAGCTTACTCGAAGTAAATGAATCGAATCCAACTATTTTTCCATCACAGCTTCCGATTGATCTGGAATCTGATTTTCATTATTTCTTACCCAATTCTGGCGAGTTTTGGATTGCTTTTTATCGGGGTTACCTATGTCTTTTCCTTGTTATCCCAGCTGCTTGCGAGAATTAAACCCGAAGGAAAGACTGTGGTGTTGAAGGATACAGATTGGGAAACTTTACCTTATTCTTCTGAATTGATAGAAGCGAAAGTTTGCAAGCAAATCATGTTTGGACCTTCTGGATTTAAATTTCGAAGAAAAGATGGCGTGCCTTCCGTGCTTGAAGATTATATTTTTGGGAAGAAAGTCAGAGTGATCGAGGAGGGTTTTATTCTTGAAAAATGGAATGCTACAGAATCTAAAGATCTTCCAGACTTTGATATCTGTCTGTATGTACCTGATGAAGACTCGCTAAAGTCCCTTACTACCATAAAGTGTTTTGATTGGCATGTCTCCCAAGTGGAAGAGAATTGCCTTTCGTTCAAGTGGTTTGATGGTACTCAGGGCGGAGAAGTTAAAGTCGCCCTTTGATGCAAGATCTTAAAGGGTTCTTGGATGAAAAAGTAGATCTCTATAATCGTCCAAGTTTCATCACACTCGACCCAATTTCAATTCCCCATCGCTTTTCTAAAAAAGAGGATATTGAGATTTCTGGATTCTTTGCTGCGATTTTGGCTTGGGGACAGCGGAAGACCATACTAAACAAGTGTAAGGAACTGTTTGAGCTGATGGATAATGATCCTCATCAGTTTATGGTTCATCATTTGGAATCTGACTTAAAGCCATTTTTGAATTTTAAGCATCGCACTTTCAATGATATAGATACCTTGTATTTCATTCATTTCTTTAGCTGGTTTTATAGAAACCATGCTTCATTAGAAGAAGCTTTTCTTCTCGGCCAAACTGGAAAGTCCGATTCGATGTATTCGATTTTAACTCAATTTCATGAGTTTTTCTTTTCGTTAGACGATGCGCCATGCCGAACCAAAAAACACATTGCAACACCCAAGCGAAAAGCAGCTTGCAAGCGCATAAATATGTTTCTCCGTTGGATGGTAAGATCAGATGATAATGGAGTGGATTTTGGGATTTGGAAAAAAATTAGTCCCTCCCAACTGATCTGTCCCTGCGATCTTCATGTGGATCGAGTTGGGCGAAAGTTAGGTTTGATCACCCGAAAGCAAACTGACTGGCAGACTGCGATCGAGCTGACTGAGCGACTTCGAGAGTTTGACTCCGAAGATCCAGTCAAGTATGATTTTGCATTATTTGGATTAGGGGTCGAGGAGAAGTTTTAATGAAACTTCTTTAATTCTGGAGCATCAGCTACAGCGGAGAATTCTTGTGCAAATCGATCAGCATAGCTGTCAAGCAATTCCATTACGCGTTTTTGGTCTTTTGTCTTTATAATCAGGCCAGCATGATATGCTAATGGAACTCTAAAGTAAACTTCTTCATCATTGAAAGTACTCAGATCAGGATGCTCATGTTTTGATAAGGTAAGTAGAATACCTGCAAAGTTTTTAGTCACTTTTGGCAACTGATATTTCAGGCCTTTCGCCATAGCATCCTCGATTTTAGCCCATTCAGCCCATAGATTTACATTTGTAGCTGCTTCAACCATCTCTGCCAAATACGCCCCACCTACTCGAGAAGAAGTTTCTAGAAAATATAGTTGACCTGTCTCTTTCGATTTAATGAATTCGGTATGAGTAGCGCCAGACTTCATCCCAAACGCCTTCATAATGTTGGCATTTGCTTTTTTTATTGCTTTATCGTCATCAGAACCATACTTCAAATTTGCAGATCGGAAGATTCCGCCTCCCTGTGAGATCTCCATAGGGGTGGAGAGGTACCGCGATACGGAGCAGAAGATATTTTTCCCATCCAGCATCAAGCCATCAGCATGATACACATCACCGGGCTTAAATTGCTCTACGAGGTAGTAAAGCCTGTTTTCACCAAGCTCATGGATCTTCTGCCATAAATCTTCTTTGTTTTCAACTTTGATGATCCCATTCGCTGAAGCTTCTGATCGAGGTTTCAAAACCCACGGAGCTGCAATATGATCTGCAAATTGATTGATGTCCTCATCGTTGAAAAGCGGAGCGAAAGCAGGGACTTTGATGCCGGAATCCTGAGCTTTGATTCGCATAGCTAATTTGTCACGGAAAAATCTCCCTGTGGTCTGACCCATTCCTGAGATCCGTAGGTTTTCACGAAGGAAAGTTGCCTTTTCGACATCGTAGTCATCCAAAGCGATGATGGATTCGATTTTGTGATTTTTCATCAGTCCTCCAACCCCCTTCATTAAAATATCTAAATCCCAATCCAAGTCTTGACCTGGCATATAAAAAACCTCATCAATGTATTCGAAGGCCCAGGGCTTTTCCTTTAATTTCTCAGAAGTGATCAAAAAAACTCGGTTTCCCTGTTTTTTCAAAGCGATTAAGAATGCATTCCCTTTGAAAAAATTAGAAATACACAAAAAGGTTTTCCCAGGCTGATCCATATTTAAAGCTGATTTTCGATGAATTTAAGCAATAATTGAACGCCAAATGCAGTTCCTGTTTTTGTTTTCGAAAATTCGCTATCACCATAAGCTACACCTGCGATGTCCACATGTGCCCAGTTTGGATGCTCGTGTATGAAAGCCTCCAAAAATTTTGCAGCGGTGATCGCTCCTGCGTATGGTTTACCGTGATAATTTTTGATATCGGCGATTTCGCTGTCCATCTCTTTGCGATAGCTTTCCCACATCGGAAGTGGCCATACTTTTTCGCCCGATTCCATTCCGGCAGCTTGAAGTTGAGAAGCTAATTTTTCAGAATTAGAGAAAAGCGCTCCGCATTCGTAACCAAAAGTTCCGACACTACTACCAGTCAAGGTAGCAAAGTCAATGATTTGATCTGGGTTGTAGTTTTTCACTAAATAGGATAGACCATCTGCTAAGATCAGCCGGCCTTCTGCATCTGTATCAATTACCTCAATACTCAGTCCCGCATGACTTTGGATTACTTCACTGGGTAAATAGGCGTCTTTGTCGATCGCATTCTCTACTGAAGGTACGATCGTAGTCAAAGTGATTGGAAGTTTTAGTGCAGCGATCAATTGGGTTGCCGCAAGAACTGTCGCGGCTCCTCCCATATCGGATTTCATATGGACCATGCCTTGGGTTTTCACATTCAACCCTCCAGTATCAAACGTGACTCCTTTTCCGACTAAGCCCAAATGAAACTTAGCCTCAGGATGTGTATAATTTAGAATAATGAATTTGGGCTCCTTGGCACTTCCTCTTCCTACCGCAAGGAAAGCCTCCAATCCTTCTTGCTTAGCTTTTTCCGAATCAAAAATACTGACATTCAATTCAAGTGATTGTGCAAGTTTGCTGGCCCAATCTGCCAGATAAGATGGCGTCAAAATATTTGGAGGTAAGTCTACAAGTCGAAAAGCTTCTATTTTCGCTTTTGCGACTTCTTGCGCACGAGCTAGGATCAATTCTAGATTTTCTATTTCACAGCTTACTTCACAACTGAGTTTCGAAAAATCTTTTTTCTTGTCTTCTGCTCTTTTGAAAAAATCCAAGGAATAGCCCCCAAGTTGGAAACCGACCAAAGCAGCTTCTACTTGAGCCGAGGTAAAAGCATGCGCAAAATCGATTTTCAGAGCATTCGTGATCAGTTCAGCTTGTTTAGAAAGGACTCGGCGAAAACTTTTTTCAATCAATTCGGATTCTGGTGACTTTCCCAATCCCACCAGCAAGATCAAAGCGTCTTCTTGTTGAACCAGGTAAGTTGAATCTTTCTTTCCTGAAAATATTGAAGTTGATAGAATTAGACCCGGAAGCTTTTCTTTCATTATTTCTTGAAAGAAATCCTCAAGAACCGGGATAATCCGAAGATCTGAAGCTGAGTTTGAATGATTAGTTGCTATAAATTTCATTTTGATTAGGATTCACTAGTGCTGAAGAAAAGCCATTCGATTGCCTTTGGAAATTCATCACTCCAATAGACTTCATTATGCTTTCCCTCCTTATTTATACTCAATCGAATTTTCATTTTCCCATTGAGGCTTTTTCGTTTCAAAAGTCGCTTTTGCAATTTGGTGACATGAGCAACCATGGTATCGCTTTCGTCGCCACCCGCATATAGGTATAGCCTAGTTTCCAAAGGCTCAAAGAAATCCAGAAAACCCAGTTTGATTTTTGGAATCACCCAAAGCGAAGGGGAGAAGATCATCAGCTTACCAAAAACCTCTGGGTAAATCAGTCCTGAGAAAATACTCACTAAGCCACCCATAGAGCTGCCGCCTATTCCTGTCGATTCTCGATCCGATTTGGTTCGGAAAGTTTTGTCTACAAAAGGTTTTAGGGTATCAGTCAAAAATCGAATGTATTGCTTTCCTGTACCCGTTCCCAAGAGTGTTCGACCCACATTGTATTCTTGTAGTCGCTCGGATTCGGCATGCTCCACAGCGATGATGATGATCTTTCCAATCCCATAATCTGACATTACAGCGAGCTTCTTATCGATCTCCCAATTGCCAAAATCAGCATTTTCATTAAAGAGATTTTGGGCATCTTGGAGGTAAAGCACGGGATAGGATTCGTCACTGGTCTCATAATCGTGGGGCAAAAGAGCCCAGATTTTACGAGTTTTATTCAGTTGGGGGATTTCAAATTCCTCAGAGATCAGGTGAATTTTTGGAAGTTGGCTCGGTCGATATGGAAGCCAATTTTTTCGCCATCTGGCTACTTTTTCAGTCCTTGAGAGCTTTTCATCATTCCAATGACGATTGAGCGTTTTGTTGCCGTATTGATCGATTTCCACTTCTGACCAATCACCTTTGGTGAATTTGTAGATTAACTCTTTCTGAAATTCCTTTCCTTCGGGAAACTCGAATTCATATTTCCCTTTGGAGATTTTAGTCATTAAGAACTTGTAATCCTGAGTCCTCCAATTATTAAAATTCCCAGAAATATACACTGGGCGATCATCGTCCTCTGCAGTCTGAAGAATCAGTTTTTTGGTGAGTATGGTTTTAATAGGAGGCAACGGTTCTAAATTCATAATGGATTGATAGGGGATCCTATCAAAAGGCAAAAATAAGACATCCAATGAGAATGTCTCTAGATTGGCAATTTCTTATATTTCTTGATCAGGCCTAAATCGGATTTCAACTGGATAAGGAAACGCATGAAGGAGTTCACCCGCATTAATTTTTTCTTGAATATGTTTCCAATGATCAGCCTCAAAAAGTCCTTTAAGTTGCGAAATGAATTCCTCTTTGATATCAGCTCTTCCAATCATCCAGCGTTTGAAATCTGCCGGAAAGACATCATTCTTGGCAATGGAATACCAGGGCTCCGGAGCATAAATTTGCTCGTAAGTTTCCGCTTTGGGTTTGTGTCTGAAATTCATGTCAGATAGAAATTCGATCTCATCATAATCATAAAAAATTACTCTTTTTTGCCGTGTCAATCCGAAATTCTTGGTCATCATGTCTCCGGGAAAAATATTAGCCTGCGCAAGTTGGAGGATAGCTAATCCGTAATCTATGGAGACCTTAATGCCTTCTTCTTGGGTACATTGCTCTAGAAAAATGTTTAATGGAACCATTCTTCTTTCTGTGTATAAATGTTTGATTATTAGCTCTTTTTCAGTGATTTCAATCAGGGAGTTAACTGTGTTTCTAAGCTCGGTTAAGAGCTCCGGATGAATCCGCTCAAGCGGAAAGGCTAAAATCTCAAATTCGTGGGTATCGGCCATTCTTCCCACTCGATCATGTAGAGATACTAATTTGTATTTTTCCTTCACCTCTTGTCGTGTCATACTTTTGGGAGGCTCAAAATGATCCTTGATCAGCTTGAAGACGATATTCAAAGAAGGCAATGTAAAAACGGTCATCACCATTCCTTTAATGCCGGGAGCGATTACGAATTGATCATCTGAATCCTTCAAATGAAGCAAGAAATCACGATACAGGAGCGTTTTACCATGCTTATTGAAGCCGATGGCATTGTATAATTCGTGAATCTTCTTGTGAGGAATTACAGAACTTAGGAATGCGACGATCTGAGATGGGATTTTCGCCTCGACCATAAAATACGATCGGGTAAAGCTGAAAATATTACTCATCATGTGCGGATCAAAAATCAACGTGTCAACAAAAACACCTTTTGGTCCATGCATGATTGGGATAATAAACGGCATCCATTTATGTCCCAAAAATGTCCTGCCGATTAAATAAGCAGCTTTATTACGATAGAAAACCGGTTTCAATAGTTGCGTCGTAGTATCAGGAGCTATTTTGTATCTGCTAAGAATCACTTCTTTGACACTATTCACCAAGAAACTCACGTCTTGCTCAAAATCCATGTACGGAGCCCCGAAATCATAATCAGCTAAAATCTGACGAATGATTTTTTCAACTCCCCAGGAAGCTGGATAGGTATGAATAAGTGCACTGTTTTCTGCGATTTCTATGAAGTCAAACCCTTCCACCACAAACATGAACTCTTCATTGACAACCTTTTTTGGCAGGATTTTTCGAACCACGGAGTTGAAAAAAGTTTCTGCCAACTCCACGTTGTACATGTCTACAATCAATTTGGAATAATGATTCTTTACATACACCCAGCTTGAGGTTTCGGTGGCATGTTGTTTCAGGATTTGTGTACACTCTTCTGCCAAAGGAATTAAAAGGTCCTTATAAAGTCGTAATCGCTGAAGATGATTAAGCTGAGCAGCAATCCAGTCTCGTTCTTGGAAATTAGTCGGCGCAAGCTTGGTGTATGAATCAAAGAATCCCATATAAGTCTTAAAACCTTGAAGGATTTTTTCGGCTAAAGAGATTGCTAGAGTTTGCGGCATGGGGAAATATTGAATCTCTAATTTAAGGGGAAAGCTAAATTGGGAAAAAATTTATGCTGTTTTAAAAATAAATTTTACGTAAAAATGCGGTTTAAACTTAGAAAATTGCTGGGAGAATAAAATTCCGAAAATCTTTCGCAATCGATTGTTTGGAGTATATGAAAACATTTTCTACTTTTCGAAAGTATTCAAAACAGAATATCTACAATAGGTTTAATAGGTTTGAGAGCAGGAAAAGGCCGGGATTTTATCCAGGCCTTTTTTGATTTTCAGTGGTGGCTGATTAGCTTGAATCCTTAATTTGATGATTATGAAGCTTTTGAAGTCGATTTCTAATTTTTGTATTTTGATAGCGCTCACTGTGTGGTTTGGAGTGGCATGTACTTCCAATACTTCTGATGAAAGTGTAGAGGAAGGGAATATGGAAATTGACGAGGCAAAGGAACTTGAAATGAAAAACCAGCTGGACCTAGTCCTTGCCAAAAAAAAGAATTGGTACACTCACTGGAGTAAACTTATTGGTCCTTTTGATTCCGGTAATTTTAAAATGGTGATGGCTGACTCCATAGATCCTCAAGAAATGCCTGAAAAAAATCCGATTTTGAAAGGTGACCCGCTATTTCCATATCAGTTTGTTCATCCTACGGCAAATGGTACGATAGATATTTATAGTTATAAAATAGAAGCTCAGGAGGCTATCGATACTCCTTATTTGAATCCAGACTCTGAAGTGATTTGGTATCGGGCAGATGGAATGAAAGAGCGCTTGCTTTTTATGGGGCCTTCTGGAATGTTTGAAGAAGGAGAATGGATCAATGAAAATCAATTTGTGGTTTTGGGATATTTTCAGGAGGAGTCTGGATTTCGCCCAATGGCTTGGTTTATAGATGTAAATGAACATCGGATCTGGCAATTCAATCTTGCTGCGACCGCAACAACCTATGAGCAGGATTCTTACTTAGACCAAAAGATCAAGCAAGTAGCCCTAAATTAAAATGGATTTCGAGCAAGCGATTATCTTTTTAAAGAATGGACTCAAAAAACCACTTCCTGGTCAGCTTGCACAGAAAACTATGTCTCCACTACCTATTGACCCGAGGAGATTCAATTTTAATTTTTCTGAAAGTCCCAGAAAAGGGGCGGTTCTTATTCTAATTTACCCTGAGGTTGATCAAGCCTTTTTTCCATTGATCAAGCGACCCACATATTCTGGTGTCCATAGTGGACAGATTGCTTTTCCGGGAGGAAAGATGGAGCTCGAGGATAAAGATATTTCCTGCACGGCCGTTCGAGAAGCTTGGGAAGAAGTAGGTGTTTTACCGAAGGATGTTAGGCTTCTTGGTCAGATTTCTGACTTGTTCGTTCCCGCGAGTAATTTTCTAGTCACTCCCATAATAGGGTATTCCGAGCGAAAACCTGACTTCATACCCGAAATTAAAGAGGTTGATCGCATTATCGAAACTCCGCTCCAACAGCTGCTTGATCTGGAGACGAGGAAACAGAAAATATTGGAAATAGGAGGGCAGTTCAAATTGGATACTCCATATTTTGATATCTCAAATGAGGTAGTTTGGGGAGCCACGGCAATGATTCTCGGAGAATTTATTCAGGTTCTCGAAAACGGAAGAAGTTAGTTTTTTTGGGGAAATTGGCCTTTTGTTGGTATTGTTGCAAGAACCTTTAAAAGTCTATGGAAGAAAGTCCCTTACTCACGAATGATGCGGTAGTTTTCGGTTTGCTGATGGCCACATTGGCTTTGATTTTTTTAACCTCGGCGAGCAATCATCCTTTTTGGAGAAAATTTTACTCGGTTGTTCCTACAGTACTGCTTTGTTATTTCATCCCAGCCTTGTTTAATTCCTTTGGATGGATCTCTGGGGACACCTCCAAACTTTACGGTGTCGCAAGTAGGTATCTGCTCCCAGCATCCTTGGTTTTATTCACCATAAGTATTGATATCAAAGGGATTTTGAAACTTGGCCCTAAAGCCCTTACCATGTTTTTAGCGGGTTCATTTGGAATTATAATAGGAGGGCCTGTGGCCTTGTTGACAGTAGGATATTTTTATCCTTCACTTTTGGGAGGAAATGGTCCTGACGAAGTCTGGAGAGGATTATCCACCATTGCTGGTTCTTGGATCGGTGGTGGAGCTAATCAAACGGCAATGCTTAAAGTGTTTGAGCCGAGTTCCGCTTTATTTAGCCAGATGATCGCTGTGGATGTATTGGTTGCAAACCTTTGGACGGCGGTCTTACTTTATTGGGCTGCAAAACCCGAAAAAATTGATCGGTTTTTCAGAGCTGACAGTTCAGCTATTTACGAGTTGCGAGATAAGATTGCTGATTTCAGAAAGGGAATTATGAAAATCCCAACACTCTCTGATACGATGATTATTTTAGGAGTGGGGTTTGGTGTTACAGGTTTTTCGACTTTTATCGCAGATATTTTGGCTCCATATATTGATGTTAATTATCCGGAACTCGCTCAATACTCTTTGAATTCTTCCTTTTTCTGGATTGTAGTCATTGCGACTACTATTGGATTGGCATTATCGTTTACCCGAGCGCGCAATTTGGAAGGAGCCGGAGCATCTAGGTTGGGTAGCGTGCTTCTGTACGTATTAGTAGCCACGATCGGAATGCAGATGGATTTGGGAGCAATATTCGACAGTCCTGTTTTATTCTTGGTCGGGATAGTATGGATGATCGTACACATTTTGATCATGCTGATTGTGGCTTATTTCATCAAAGCACCGTTCTTCTATGTAGCTGTCGGGTCTCAGGCCAACGTGGGAGGGGCAGCATCTGCGCCTATTGTGGCATCAGCTTTTGATTCTTCTTTGGCACCGGTTGGAGTATTACTTGCGGTGCTGGGTTATGCTGTCGGGACTTATGGTGCTTATATTTGTGGATTGATGATGCAAAGTGTTTCAGGAATGTGATGAGGGTAAAAAGAGAGTTGATTTTTGTATGTACTGGGTCGGATTGTAAAAAAGCAGGAGCTAAAAATCTTTGCAAAGAGTTAAAAACTGCGACCAATCAAGCACCTTTCAAGGGGCAATGCAAGCTGATCAAAACCAAATGCATGGATATGTGCAAATCTGCACCTGTAGTGATTGTAAAGGATCAGTATAGTAAGCATACGAATTCTTCCAAAGTATTGGGATTACTAAAAAAGCCCTGATCGTTCAGGGCTTTTTGATTTTTAAAGTTTAGTTATTTTAACTGCCGTACCGCTGGCAGTGACCATCAGCATTCCATCTCGAATAGTCTCATAGTCTAAGTCAATTCCAATAATTGCATTGGCCCCAAATGATCTTGCTAGCATTTCCATTTCTGCCATAGCTGTTGCTTTCGCTTCTCTCAGCACACGCTCATAGGAGGAAGATCTACCGCCCACGATGTCGGTGATACTTGCAAAAAAATCTTTGAAGACATTAGCTCCGATGATGGTTTCTCCCGATACGATACCCAAATAGTCATCGACTCGAAATCCTTCTAAGTTGTTTGTTGTTGATACGATCATTTTTTTAAAGGTTGGTTAAATTTAAGTTTCATAGGATAACACGACTAAAACGGCGATTTTGTTGAGGCGTAAAAAATACCCCTATCTTGGAAAGAAGATTCAGTGTAATTTCGATCGCGAGATCTTTGAAATGATGCTTAATCTTTACAATTTTAGTTCCATTTTGCAGCTTATTGTAACAGCCGATCTATTAGAGTTAAATTTATGAGTGATCTGAATCAGTATGATATTTCAAGTTTCTTCGATGAAATGCAGGAGCCGCTGTTTTTAATAGATTCAGAGGAAATTATTTTTTGCAATTCTTATTTCTTGGAGAATTTTGTAATCCAGGTGGATTCTTGGAAGGTTTTCTTTTCTAATGAAAAAGTCACTAATAGTCTCACCCAGTTTTTTGATTTAGGAGAACGACCAAAAGTTCAATTTGTCAAATCCATTAAAGATAAAACAGGTGATGAGCACCAGTATGAGTGGTCATTTGTCAACTTGCCATCTAGCTACAATCAGCGATTTTTGATTGTAAAAGGAAGAAAAGTTAAATATTTCACTGAAAGAAGCGAACCCGATTTTTTGATTGATTCTGAAGTCACTCTTGGCAATGAGCTGAAGTACATGCAAAGTATCTTGAACAATAGCCATGACTTGATCGCCATTTTTGATGCTGCAGGTAATTACAAATTTATAAGTGCTTCCGTAGAAGAAAAATTAGGGTTTCCAGTTGACCTGATAGTCGGAACTAATTATCGCCAATCTGTGGATAATGGAATTATCGAAATTGTCAAAGGTGATTTTAAGGCACTGTTTGAATCCAAAGAGGAAATAAATATTGATTTCTGGCTGCACAAGCCAGACGGCTCAAGAGTTTATTTAGAAAGCTTTGCGAAAAATTTATTGAATCATCCGCAAATCCAGGGGATCATTTTAAGTGCCCGGGATATCACCGATTACATTCAGACTGATCTATCTCTTCAGCGTCGATTTGAAATCGAAAACTTAATCAATCAGATTTCCGGGCTATTAATTAACGCCCCAATATTGAATATTGAAATAGTTTTCAAACAATTATTGGAACTTTTTGGAGCGTTTTTAAATGCCTCGAAATCTCAAATTTATTTATTTAACAAGGATACTAAGAACTATGATTTGCTGTCGAACTGGACTTCTAAAGATTCAGAATCGAGCATGGACATTGATTTTCAGATTCTTGGAAAGGCTAAAGAATTTCAAAAGGAATTAGCAAATGGGCAAGTGAAACTTCTGGTGGACGGAGTGAAGTCATTCATGTTTATCCCGATGATTTCGGGTTCAAAACTTTTGGGGATTATCGCTCACCAGACCGGAAATCAACAATTTAAAGAAAAGGAACTTCAAGTATTCAGACAGCTCGGGGACATTTTGGGAGGAGCTTATCGAGGCAGCCAACTATCCAAAAAAATTGAGCGGAACGAGAATCTGCTGGCAAGTACCGAAATCTTAGCTAAATCAGGTTCCTGGAGATACAGCACCACCAAAAAAATGTTCTTCATTTCTGGTGGTTTATCTAATTTATTTGGATTGGGCGATCTGCCGGCAATTCAGGAATACACTGTTTTAATCAAAAAGATTGAGCGCGAGAGCAGGAATAGCTTCGTTCAGAATTTAAAGAAATCCATTGAGACTGGTGTGAATTCCAATGGAGAATTTATGGTTTTGAAAGACGATCATAAACCTCGCTACATCTCCTATGAGATCGAGGCCCGCAAGGACTTTTTCACGCAAGGACTCGAAGTTTATGGCTTTTGTACAGACATTACCCATAAGAGAGCAGCTGATGATTATCTGAAACTTCAATCTCAGATATTGGCTCAAGTAACTGACCCGATCTTAGTAACTGATAATGATCTGTCTGTCATTTATCTCAATGAAGCGGCAATTCAGCTTTGTTGTCCCGAGACAGAAGCTGGTTTTCAAGGACCTTTTGAGGATTTCGTAGAGCTAACTTTTCTTAATGGGGATACGCTATCAGTAATTGCAAAATCTCTGAAGTTGGGTCAGAACTTAAAAAGGGAAGTGATTATCAAAACCCAACATAAAGCTGAAAGTCCGTTTGAGATTTCTTTTCAGCCTTTCTCCTCCAGCAATGGTCATCAGCTTGGTTACTCTTTCATTTTGAGGGATCTTACTGAAAAGATTGAAAGTCAAAAACTTACAAAGCGAATCCAATTAATCGTTGAGAATAGTCCTGCAGTTCTCTTTAGATTAAACCCAAATCTGAATTATCGAATCATTTATATCTCAGACAATATTAGCCAGTTTGGATTTTCAGCAAATGAATTGATGGAGCGTGAGGTTTCATTTTTTGATTTACTGCACCCGGATGATGTAGCGAAAATCAGGAGATCAATCGTACAGCTCAACCAATCTGATGAAATTCTTTCATTCTCTGGCGAGTATCGAGTTAGAAGAAAAGATGGCTCATATGCTTGGGTGGAGGATAAGACAAGCGACGTAGTGGGCAGTTCTGGGAAAATAAAGTACCATGAAGGATTTTTCCAAGACATCACTGACCGGAAAAATCTGGAAATCTTCAATCAGGAGCGAGATAAGCAGTATCGGGTGCTGGCAGCAAATATACCGGGAACGAATATCTTTCTTCTTGATAAATCCCGGCGCTATATTTTGGCTGAAGGCACCAGTTTTGAGCAATGGAATCTTAGCAGGGAATCCTTTGAGGGTAAGCTTCTCAGTGAAATTTCAATTACTAAACATGATGAACTCTCTTTACTCTTGGATCGAGTTTATTACGACCGTCAGATTGTAGATACAGAGTTCTTTTTTAATGGAAGAAATTACCATCGGATCATTAGACCGATTATTGAAAATGGGGAGGTGGAATTTGCTTTGTCGATCATTCGCGATGTTCATGAAGAGTATGAAGCAAAAGCTAATTTGCTTCAGTCGGAAGAGAAGTACCGCACTTTAGTAGAGGAATCCACAGAGATCATATTTTCTCTGACCGATACTTTTGACTTGTATTATGTTTCCCCTAATGTTTCTCAATTTCTTGGCTACACTACAGATGAGGTACTAGGGCATAGTATTTTTGAATTCATTCATTCTGATGACTTGGATGTATTCCAGTCGATGGTCAGTCCGACGGGTGATTTCCTAGCAGAAAACCAATTTTTGGAATTTAGACTTCGCCATAAGATTGGGGAGTATAAAGTCTTTAATTCCAATGGGCGAATGGTGGAAAGCAGGCAAGATTCCAAGAGATATTATACTGGAATTGCACGCGATATTTCAAGTTTGAAGGATGCCCAGCGGGAGTTGCGGATGGCGAAAGAGCGCGCTGAGCAAGCTTCCCTAGCAAAATCTCAGTTCTTGTCCATTATGAGCCACGAGATTCGGACTCCTATGAATGCGGTAATTGGTCTTTCACATTTTCTAATGGAGGAAAATCCTAGACCAGATCAAGTTGAGAACTTACGCACCTTGCAGTTTGCCGCGGAAAATTTGATGGGCCTGATCAACGATATTTTAGATTTCAACAAAATCGATTCAGGTAAGCTGGAATTGGAATCAGTGCCTTTTGACTTGAGGAATTTAGTCAATCGAATAGTGCACTCACATAGCTTTCAGGCAAATGAAAAATCCCTTAAAATCAGCGCTGAAATTGAAGGAAGTATTCCTAACTACCTGATTGGAGATTCAGTCCGGATTAGTCAGATAGTGAATAATTTAATTTCCAACGCGATTAAATTTACCGAGAGAGGATTCGTAAGAATCAAGCTTCAGCTTGAGAAAACAGAAGGAATATATTCCTTTATTCGATTTACGTTTGAGGATAGTGGGATAGGTATTCCAGAGCAAAAATTGGATACTATTTTTGAAGCTTTTACTCAAGCTTCATCTGCCACAACTCGAATATATGGCGGGACTGGATTAGGTCTTGCAATCGTAAAAAGATTGGTTGAAATCCATGACGGACAAATAACAGTAACCTCTAAACAAAAAGAAGGTAGTACCTTTGCGTTCACGATAAAATTTGAATTCGTCCAAGAAGGTCAAAATTCTTACACCAATGTGATGAGTAATCAACCAAAATCTTTAGAAAATGCATCGATCTTAGTTGCTGAAGACAATGCAGTCAATCAAATATTGATTAAGAAGTTTTTGACCAAGTGGAATGTGGGAAAGCTTACGATAGCTGGTGATGGTCAAGAGGCTTTGGATGAATTTGAAAAAGGAGATTATTCGTTAGTTTTATTAGACATTCAAATGCCGGTTTTAGATGGTTTTTCAGTAGCTAAAACTATTCGCCAAAACCCTGATCCTATTAAAAGAGACGTTCCAATTTTAGTATTATCGGCATCTTCAATTCATGAGATAAAGTCGGAAATGGAGGAAAGCGGAATAAATGATTTTGTGCCCAAACCATTTACTCCTGAGGAACTCTACGAAAAATTAACCCAATACCTCCAGACAAAATCATCCTAATTCTTCGATTTAGCATCAATTTTGCCTAAGTAGATCGAGAAATCCAGAATGCTTCAAACCTATTTATTCGATGCAGTTTTTTACTCGGTTAGTTTTATCAGGAATCTTATTACTGACTTTTACCCATGCCTCGGCGCAGCGACTCATTACCGATCGATCGAGTTTTTATGTATTGACGGGTGTATCAGGAGCTAAGCTCAACCGATTTGACCAATTACTTGCTGACCGGGGGCTTTCGGGATTGAGGAATCGCTATCGAACTTATGGGCTGGGATATCAAGCAAGGGTCAACGATTTTGTTATTGGAATGGAACTTTACCATAATCAAGGGAAACAAAGCACTTTTGATGATTATAAGCTGAGTTACCGGACTTCAAGAGCCTTATTGAACATTGGCTATTCATTTACAGAAGAATCCAGATTTCAGCTAATTCACTACATGTCGATGGGAGTGGGTTTTTTGAACTTCCAAATGCTACAAACGGATACTCCGGATAATCTTCAATCCTTTTTGGCTCAACCTAAAAACGGATTTATTTTAAGAGAACATGATATCCAAAAAGGTACTCAGAACTATGGGAATTTTCTGACTGAGATTGGATTTCAGCTTAGTTTTGATTTTGATCTTCCAGGAAGACCTGAAGCAGTTCAGGTGATCAGCAAATTAGGCTATTCCTTTAGCCCGTTTGACGGGAAATGGAATATGGCTGGAATTTCTTTTGACAACACTCAAAGCGGAGCATTTTTTAGGCTTGGGGCAGGACTTTCACTTCCTGATCGGAATTTTTTATACAAAGATGCCGGCATTGGCATTTATCTGATCAGAGGGATTCATTTTACGGATGCGACGAAATTTAATCAGCAACTGACCGAAGCTGGTTATGAGCCGCTTTCTGGGAGGCCTTCCAATTGGGGTCTTCGAATCCTTGGCAATACTGAAAAGCTGCTTTATGGAGCGGAGGTTTATAATCTAGCCCTATCCGGTAATGCCAACTCTGCTATGGATCAAAGTTTGAATAGCCTTCGGATTTATGCAAATGGGGGCTACAGGTTTTTTCAGTTTAAGAACTTTGGTCTGGGTGCTTTAGGTGGACTTGGGTTTGGGAATATTCGATATACACTCACTTCCAAATCTAGACCTGATTTTCCTGCCCTTTTTGAGCAACGAAACTTTGATGGGTATTTGAGAAATTCAGGATTGTTGATTAAGCCGGAGGTTTTTGCGGAGTATAGCCTTCCGGTCACGAATCGGAATCTATTTAATTTAATTTTTTCTGTAGCGGCCGGATATGAAATGCCAGTAGGAAATTATCGCTTAGGAGAATTTGATATGGTAGATTTTATGGCAGGTCCTTATCTGTCATTCGGGATTGGAATTAGGCCATAAATTGTAGAATTTTTAAGAAATTTTATAAAACTCAGCTTTCAATTCGGTTAAATGACTGTTTTTTTAGTAAAATGCTATTATCTTTACGATGCTTATCGAGAAAGACTGAGGGAAGGGCCCTATGACGTCTTAGCAACCTGAATCAAAGGTGCTAACTCCCATTCCGGATTATCCGGGAACAGATGAGCGGACAGGTACTTGTACTTTTATCCGTGTTTTGCTCGATAAGCTTTTTGAAAAAAGAACTATGCAAAACAGAACGGAACTCCTTCTTCAGCAACTTTCTAAAAAAATACTCATCCTGGATGGTGCTATGGGCACCATGATTCAGCGGTATAAGCTTGAAGAAGCAGACTTTAGAACAGTAGAATTGAAGGATCACCCCAAATCATTAAAGGGGAACAATGACCTGCTTTCATTGAGTCGTCCCGATATCATTAAAGATATTCACCGAGAATACCTCAAAGCAGGTGCGGATATCATTGAGACCAATACTTTTTCGGGAACTACCATTGCACAGGATGATTATAAGCTCAGCCACTTGGCTTATGCGATCAACTTTCAATCCGCCAAAATAGCTCGCGAGGTTGCAGAAGAATTCACTTTAAAAAATCCCAATCAACCTCGATTCGTCGCTGGAGCAATTGGACCAACTAACCGGACTGCCTCGCTTTCACCTGATGTAAATGACCCTGGCTATCGAGCGATTACCTTTGATCAGCTAGCGGAAGCGTATGGGGAGCAAGTGAATGGCTTATTGGATGGAGGATCTGATATCATTTTGGTGGAGACTATTTTTGATACCCTGAATGCCAAAGCGGCACTTTATGCCATTCAAGAGGTATATGAGAAAAGAGGGATTCCACTTGATCCGAAAGAAGGAGGAATTCCAATCATGATCTCAGGTACGATTACCGATGCATCCGGCAGGACGTTGTCCGGGCAAACTACCGAGGCATTTTTGATTTCGGTTTCACATGTCCCCTTACTTTCTGTAGGATTGAATTGTGCATTGGGAGCAAAGGAGTTGAGACCTTATCTGAAAGTCCTAGCTCAGCAAGCGCCATTCTTTGTGAGCGCTTATCCGAATGCAGGATTGCCAAATGAATTTGGACAATACGATCAAGGTGCAAATGAAATGGCTGACCAAGTCCGAGATTTTCTAAAGGAAGGAATGCTGAATATTTTAGGGGGATGCTGCGGAACTACTCCTGAGCATATCGCTGCCTTAGCCCAGATGGCTGGCGGATTTAAGCCAAGAAGAATAGTAAAAGAAGTTGAAGAATTATTGGATTGAGATGTTGGACACACGAAACTTTCTAAAATTATCAGGCTTAGAGCCTCTGATTTTCACCCCAGAATTGAATTTTGTAAATATTGGCGAGCGGACCAATATCACAGGCTCGAAGAAATTTGCGAGGCTGATTTTGAATGGCAATTACGACGAAGCACTTGAAGTTGCCTTGGACCAAGTCCGTGGCGGAGCGCAAGTTTTGGATGTGTGCATGGATGAAGGGATGCTGGATGGAGAATTTGCCATGGTCAAATTCTTGAACCTCATTGCCTCCGAACCTGAAATCAGCCGTATTCCAATCATGATTGACAGTTCAAAATGGAGCATTATTGTCGCAGGGTTGAAATGTGTGCAGGGGAAAGGAATCGTGAATTCTATCTCTTTGAAAAATGGAGAAGAGGAGTTTATCCTTCAGGCGAAGACGATCAAGAAGTTTGGAGCTGCGGTAGTCGTAATGGCTTTTGATGAAAGAGGCCAAGCGGACACATTCGAGCGCAGAATCGAAATCTGTCAAAGATGTTATCGAATACTCGTTGATGTAGTGAAATTCAATCAGCAGGATATCATTTTCGATCCAAATATTTTCCCTGTGGCAACCGGGATGGATGAGCATAAGAAAAATGCTTTGGATTTCTTTCGGGCAACTACATGGATTAAGGATAATCTCCCCGGAGCAAAAGTTTCCGGTGGGGTAAGCAATGTGAGTTTCTCTTTCCGGGGAAATGATCCTGTTCGTGAGGCGATGCATGCAGCTTTTCTCTACCATGCGATTCGTCATGGGATGGATATGGGGATCGTCAATCCTTCCATGCTGGAAATCTACGATGACATTCCCAAGGACCTGCTTGACCGAGTCGAAGATGTTCTTTTTGACCGAAAGGAAGATGCAACAGAGCGACTTTTGGATTTTGCTGAAACAGTGAAGTCGTCAGGAAAGAAGGAAATTGCCAATGAAGCTTGGCGTACTGATCCGGTGGCAAAGCGGATTGAGCATGCTTTGGTCAAAGGGATTTTGGATTACATCATCGAAGATACCGAAGCAGCTCGACTGGAATTGAAAAACCCTTTGCACGTCATCGAAGGTCCATTGATGGATGGGATGAATGTGGTGGGAGATCTTTTCGGAGAAGGGAAAATGTTTTTGCCACAAGTGGTGAAATCTGCCCGCGTAATGAAAAAAGCTGTGGCCTATTTGGAACCTTTCATGCCTTTGCCAGGAGAGGGCGAGACCGCCTCTTCGCTTAAAAAAATCGTCTTGGCGACTGTTAAAGGCGATGTCCATGATATTGGAAAGAACATTGTAGGCGTAGTACTTGCCTGCAACAGCTATCAGATTATTGACCTTGGTGTGATGGTAGATGCCCAGCGGATTATCGATGAAGCAATCAAACACAAAGCTGATATTATCGGATTAAGTGGCTTGATTACACCTTCACTAGATGAAATGGTGAACGTGGCATCCGAGATGGAGCGACAGAGAATGACGATTCCGCTTTTGATTGGCGGAGCTACTACTTCCAGAATTCACACCGCTGTAAAAATCGATCCGATGTATTCCGGGATTGTCATCCATGTGACGGATGCGAGTAAGTCTGTGCCAATCGCTGGCGAAACGATCTCTGAAGAAACCAAAGAAACATACAAAATCAAGCTCAAAGAAACCTATAGTCAACTCAGAGTAGAACATGAAGCTAAGCAAGCAGTCAAGCAATTAATTTCTTACGTAGAAGCTCAGGCAAATCCTGTAGCCATCGATTGGTCCACCTCGATTCCTGCCAAGCCGAAACAACTCGGGATTACAGCTTTGGATGACTTGGATCTATCGATTTTAAGAAAATATATTGACTGGACTCCATTTTTTAGCACTTGGATGCTCAGCGGGAAATATCCCAAAATACTTGATGATCAAGTAGTAGGAGTAGAGGCCAAAAAGCTTTTCGCTGACGCCAATCAGATGCTAGATCAATTGATCGCTGAAAAATGGATTACTTCAAAGGCAATATTTGGATTATTTCCAATTCAGCGAGTTGGAGACGATGCACTAGTTTTTGATTCAACTGAAAATGACCAACAGATTTCGAAGTTTCACTTTCTCCGTCAGCAAGGAAAAAAAGGGAAGGGAGTTCCAAATCGTTCCTTGGCAGATTATTTACATCCAGATCAGGAAGATTACTTGGGTTGCTTCGCTGTGACATCAGGCCTGGGTATGGAAAATAAACTTGCTGAATTTCAGGCTGATGGGGATGACTACAATGATATTTTGTTCAAAGCCTTAGCAGATCGCTTGGCAGAAGCTGGGGCGGAATACCTTCATGAGCAAATCCGAAAAGTGTATTGGGGCTACTCTAATGAGGAAATTTTGGCTAACGAGGATTTGATTGGTGAAGCATATCCGGGAATCAGGCCTGCCCCAGGGTATCCAGCATGTCCGGAACATTCTGAGAAGGAAACAATCTTCAGTTTGTTGGATATTGAAAAGAGGATCGGGATTAGTTTGACTTCAAGTTACGCGATGTATCCTACGTCTTCCGTTTCAGGTTTTTACTTTGGAAATCCCGAAAGCAAATATTTCGGACTCGGCAAAATCGGCGCGGACCAAGTGGAAAGCTATGCGAATCGCAAAGGAATCACTCTTCGAGAAGCCGAGCGATTACTTTCACCTAATTTGGCCTATACCCCTCAACTTATTTTGGCAGAAAATACCCTATGAAAATAACTGAACACCTGAATCAAGCTACCGAGACGCTTTTTTCTTTTGAAATTCTTCCGCCCTTGAAGGGCCAAAGTCTAAAAGAGCTGTTGGAAGGGATTTCACCCTTGATGGAATTTAAGCCACCATTTGTGGATGTGACTTACCATCGGGAGGAATTTATTTATAAAAAGCACCCAAATGGACTTTTGGAAAAGATCAGTACTAAAAAACGTCCTGGAACGGTGGGTATCTGTGCTGCAATTATGAATCGGTTTCACATCGATGCCGTGCCTCATTTGCTTTGTGGTGGATTTACCAAAGAGGAAACTGAAAATGCCCTGATCGATCTGAGTTTTATTGGAGTAGAGAATGTACTTGCGCTGAGAGGCGATGCCCCAAAGACGGAGGGTAGATTTATTCCTGAGGAAAATGGTCACCACTTTGCCAGCGAATTGGTGGAGCAAATCAAGCAAATGAATGAAGGAAAATACCTGCATGAAGAGACAGAGAATGCTTTTCATACTGATTTCTGTATAGGTGTATCAGGCTATCCTGAAAAGCATTTTGAAGCTCCCTCGATGCGGTTTGATTTGAAATATTTGAAAGAAAAAGTAGATAAAGGTGCAGAGTACATCGTGACTCAGATGTTTTTCGACAATGCTAAATTTTTCAAGTTTGTCGACGAAGTAAGAGCTGCGGGAATTACGGTGCCGATTATTCCCGGAATCAAACCAATTACGACCCTTGGCCAAATCACGATGCTTCCTAGAACCTTCTTTTTGGATCTTCCGGATGATTTGATGGATGAGTTGGAAAAATGCAAGACCAATCAGGAAGTAAAAGAAGTGGGAATCGAATGGTCGATCTCTCAATGCAAACAATTAGTGGCCCAGGGCGTCCCATCCCTTCATTACTATACCATGAGCAAGGCAGATACGACTTATAAAATTGCTAAGGAGATTTTTTAACTTAAAGTTGATTGAGTAATTTCAAGACTACTTTTAGAATTTAAATTATCAAACTAGAATAAAAAAAAATGGCCTCTTTCTCAGAGGCCATTTTCAATTCAATTAATTTAAATTTCAGAGTTCGTGAATTCAGCTTTGAATTCGTTGTAGGACTCTTTTGATTCATCCTTGAGTTTTTCAAAATTCTGCTCCAGCCAATCCCAACTTTCTTTGGAAGTAGCGTCCATACTCTCGGCAGTGATATTTACGTTCTTTCCACCCTTTTCGGTAGTTGTTTCCCACCAAGTTTCCAGATTATTCATGTGCATTTCTGCGGTTCTTTCGAAATTTTCCTCATCTCTTTTTGCATTTTCGATGATCATTTCAAATTTCTCCTCGGTCATTTCCAAAGAACTCTCTTCGACCTCTAAATCTGTGTTAATTTTCTCAACTCGATTTTCCAGACTGTCAAATCTATTTTCGATTTGGTTCCAATTATGTCTTGGATTCATAGCGACTATGTTTTGAACACTGTCTACATAATTTTCCAGATTGGTTGTCGCTTGCATTCTATCCTGCTCGGTATAGTTTTTAGTATCACAGGAGAATACAGCGATCAATGCAGTTCCGATTAGTAATGTTGCTTTCGTTTTCATAAGATAAAATAATTAAAGTGGTTTTATTTATAGATAATCTCACAAAGCCATGACCAAGTAGCAAAACAGGCTAATTATTGGTTTTTAAGCACTTTTAAAGGATTTTCATTTTAAAGTATGAGTAATACTATCCCAAATTGTGAAAAAAAATGCCCGATACTAGTGGAGAAAATTGCTTTTAATTATCATTCTTCCGTTCCTCCTTGCTTCACTGAGAGCAAAGCAGTTGCGACTTTTAAAATTTTGAGTGCGGTTTTTGAATTTCTTTAAAAGTGAAATAAAAAAGCTGTAGAATTTTTATAATACAACAGCTTTTACTTTTTTAGTGAAATTATTAAATTATGCTTAGAGCCCTTTTTTCCTTCTTGATCTTGATCCAATCGTTTTTTGCTTTCAGCCAAACTCTGGAATACTTGAATTTTATGGAAAAGCCAATTTTGGATACAAGTAAGTATAAATATGAGTTTTTGAGAATCACCACTGAAGAAAATGGTGTAATTCACACCCAATTAATCGATCGAGATACGGTGAAAATACGACACTCGACGGTGCTACTTGGTGAGAATCGCGTGAAAAAGGGCGAAAGAATATTTGGCTATTTTCAAAATGGCAATCTGGAATACAATAAACGGTTTGACTATGAGAAAGATAATTTTCAAGAAAAACAGTATTACCCAAGTGGTGCATTAAAAAGTGACATTTCCATGCAAGGAGGGGAGGTTGTATCAGAGATTTACTATTCAGAAAGTGGAGTAGAGATTACTAAACCGGTCATTGAAGAAGCTTCTCCAAAGGGTGGTCTGAAAGGTTGGAATTCCTATTTAGCCGGAGTGCTGAGATATCCGTCTGAAGCAAGATCTGTAAAAGCAGAAGGAACAGTACTACTTGCCTTTGACGTGGATGAAAATGGAAAGATCCAGAATATTAAGGTTGGCAATCCGGAATTTGTTCATGAAGCGCTTTATAAGGAAGCGCTCAGAGTAGTCGAAGCTTATCCGCATAAATGGACTCCAAAGAAAGAAAATGGGATTCCAGTTCGCTCAGAAGTAAAACTTCCACTCAGGTTTAAATTGAGTTAGAACAAGATCCTCTTTTGAATCGAAAGAGGTCTAATTATAAAATCGTATTGATTGTAGCCTGTAGCTTCAATCTACACTCAATGGGGATTTTTATTCCTTTGATCAAAAACCGCTTATTGCTCCTCT
>JBBQDY010000008.1:0-28727 GCA_038320155.1 Cytophagales bacterium | reverse complement strand
AAAAGCTTTTCCAAAAGCCGGTGACCACGTAATTGCAAGTTCGGTTACTTCAAAAGACTGGGAAGGTGTCATGTTTTCTACCATTGACTTTTTGGAAAACACGGTTGGAATACCCTCCAAAGCTGAATATCAGGATCGAGTGAACAAGATTATTCAGGCAGAAAATAGTTTGGTAGCTGCTATAAAATGAAAGGCTCAAGTAGAAACTTGGCCCTTTCATTTCCTTAATCCTTTTTATGTATATCAGCAATTGCACCAGTTGCCTTATTTTATTCGCTTTTCGGGACGGAAGGCCCTTACCCGAAATGCCGGCGAGGAAGACCGGAGACCGAAACGTTCCTTAGAATTGGACCCCAACTATATTTTGCTTTTCTCTGCTTACTGGCAGTAAAGCTGATAATCATAATCCTTTTTATTCAAAGGTAAATCGGAATGGTTCAGCAGGAAGATCATTTTTGTTGACCAGATTCACTGCCGGATTATCCGCCCAAGCATACCTGATTTCACCGGAGGTAATGTTTTCAGGTAATGTGATCAGCACCACATCCCCTTCAGCCAATTCTGCCTGTACACTTGTGAAATTACCTTTTGAGTCAGCTAGTATAAAACCCTGCAACTCCTCTCCTTGCTTGAGTTTGAGCTGATCTCCGGTAGATTTAAATTTGATTTTAAGCATATTTCCATCTCGATCGAAGCGTTCAAATTGAGGACCAGAGGCCAATACTTTATCTTGGTAGGCTACTTTTTGAGCTTGAAGCCAAAGTCGATCTGCTACATCTTTTTTATTCCGGGGATGGATATCTTCAGATTCTCCAACATCAATAGTTACTGCCATCCCGGTATTTGGAAGTTCGAGGGTTTCAGTCTGAGCTTCTCTCAAATACGCCCAATTGCTCTCAGGCTGCACTTCTTCGCGCTCCATGAAATTTGCCAGCTGAACAAATAGAAAAGGAAAATCTCCAATTTTCCATACGTTTCTCCAATTGGTGATCATGGTAGAAAAAAGGTCCTTGTATTCTTCATGGCGGCCGGCATTACTTTCTCCTTGGTACCAAATGACTCCTTTTATTGGATATTTTACCAACGGCAAGATCATGGCATTATACATCATCCCCGGCTTGAATGCATAGCTTTCAACTTTTGGCAATTGCGATTCAACGATAGAATTCGAATACGACCAACTTCCTTCCAGAGAAATCTTCTTGCCGTTTTGCATCAAATACATTTCATCTTTAGACCCCAGCACCGGCTGATTATTCCAAGTATTTACAACTCTAAAAGTCAATACATTAGGACCTACAGATAAAAGTTCTTTTGGAAGGGTGATATCTTCCATTGACGCAGCCCAGTCTTTATAAAAAATTTGCTGTCCATTCAAATAAAGGAAAGCCATCTGATTGATATTTGGCAAATGCATGGATACCGAATCAGTAGAATTCAGTTTGAATGTTTTTCGCAACCAAGCAATATGCTGCAGTGGATTTGCCGAAGGTAAATTTATTGTTTGCCACTTGCTATCATTATAGCGCAATGCCGAAACTTCTTTTGCAGTAATCGAATCAGGTTTAGAAACCAAGAGATCACGCATTTCCCGATTCTTTTCATTTGCTAGATTCTCTTTTTCCCATTTTTCTCGATTCTCAAGAATATCTTTTGATTCTTTCTGAAAGGAATATTCCATGTTGGCTAGAATTTCTACATCTGTCCATCCTTCAGCAGGCGATCCTCCCCAATTGGATTCGATGATGCCTACAGCTACCTTTTTTTCGAGATTAATTCGAGTTGCAAAAAACCAGGCTATAGCAGAAAAATTAGGTAAATTCTGTTGATTTGCCACTTTCCAACTCCCCTCTTCCAGTTCGTTTTGTGGGATAGCGCTGTAGCTTTTAGGAACTTTAAAAAATCGGATTTCAGGATTTCCTCCTTCGGCAATTTCTTGTTCAGCGCCGATTACCCCTGATTTGAGCGGCCACTCCATGTTGGACTGTCCACCCGCCAGCCAAACATCACCGATATAGACATCTTCAACCAATTGTTCATTTACTTGAAGTACAAAAGGCCCTCCAGCTTCGAATTTTGGTAATTTGATAATCCAAGTACTGTCTGATTCTACGCTTGCACTTCCAACTGAACCTGCCAGACTTGCCCGTACATTTTCTCCTGGAATCCCTTTACCCCAAATAGAAATAGCTACATCCCGCTGGACCACCATACCATCAGTGAATAAGGCAGGCAAGAACACTTCCGAATTAAACTTGTCAGAACTACAGGAAAATAGGATGGAAATGAAACCAAGGATTAGGATCTTCTTCATAGTATGGGAGCTAAAAAAGAGACCCGAAGGTCTCTAATATTTAAATGTAACGATTTAATAGATTTTCGAAGTATTCTTGTTTTCCACTGATCTGCTTAGGTTCTCCGACCTCCATTGCATAGGTTCTTAGCTCTTCCAAAGTAAGTTCACCCGCCTCGAATAGCTTACCTTTTCCGGAATCAAAACTTGAATAGCGATTTTTTCTACGCTCTAGGTAATCTGATTTTTCCAAAATATCCTGAGCGATCAGCATTCCACGAGCAAATGCATCCATACTACCAATATGTGCTAAGAACAAATCGTCCATATCGGTTGAGTTTCTTCTAATTTTCGCATCAAAATTTACTCCGCCACCTTGGATCCCTGATGAAGTTAAAATGGTCAGCATCGCCTCAGTCATCTCTTGAAGATTCATAGCGAATTGGTCCGTATCCCATCCATTTTGATAGTCTCCGCGATTTGCATCGACACTCCCTAGCATTCCTGCATCAGCGGCAACCTGGAGCTCGTGCTGGAAAGTATGGCCGGCAAGTGTGGCATGGTTGACTTCGATATTCAATTTGAAATCCTTGTCTAAGCCATGCTGTCTCAAAAACCCGATTACCGTTGCTGCATCGTAATCATACTGATGTTTGGTAGGCTCCATCGGTTTAGGTTCAATGAAGAACGTTCCTTTGAATCCGTTTTTCCGAGCATAATCTCGTGCCATGGTGAGGAATTTTGCCAAATGTTCTGTCTCACGCTTCATGTCAGTGTTTAGCAAAGACATGTAGCCTTCCCTTCCACCCCAGAACACATAATTTTCTCCATCCAACTTAATAGTAGCGTCAATGGCATTCTTCACTTGAGTTCCTGCCCAAGCCACGACATTGAAGTCAGGATTGGTGGATGCACCATTCATGTATCTAGGATTTGAAAATACGTTTGCCGTACCCCAAAGTAATTTCACGCCAGTTTCATCCTGTTTTTGCTTTGCATAGTCAGTGATGATTTCCAAATGCTTTTCATATTGCGAAAGGCTGGATCCTTCATCGATCAAATCAATGTCATGAAAGCAATAATAGGGAGCTCCGATTTTGGTGATAAATTCAAAAGCAGCATCCATTTTATCTTTTGCCCGCTGTACAGGATCAGAAGCCACATCCCATGGATGTTTGATCGTCCCTGGACCGAATGGATCTCCACCGGTTCCGCAGAAGGAATGCCAATAGGCAATGGCAAATTTAAAATGCTCCTTCATAGTTTTCCCAGCGATCATTTTACTCTCATCGTAAAAGCGAAATGCTAAAGGATTGTCAGAATCTTTCCCTTCGAAGGGAATCTTACCGATGTTTGAAAAATAAGTGTTTGACATGTCAAATAGGTTTTAGGTTTTATTACTTGTTAATTTTTAACTTTTTCTAGTGCTTGACACCAGTTTTGATAGACTTCTTCATACTGATCGAAGAATTTAGAATTTGGTTCAACGGATTCCAGCAGGGATAATCCTTCAAATGCTTGAGATGTAGAAGCAAAGACGCCCGCTCCAATTCCAGCTCCTCGAGCTGCTCCCTGCGCACCATCAGTGTCATAAAGCTCCAAAACCACTTTGTTCATGTGAACAAAAGTTTTTCTAAAAAGTGGACTCAAAAACATATTGGCATGTCCGGCTTTTACTGTCTTAAGATTCATCCCCATGTCTTGCATGATTCGGAAGCCGTAAGTCAACGCAGAAACGATTCCTTCCTGCCCGGCTCTAAATACATGATTCTTCGAATGCTTCAGTAAGTCGATTCCCAACAAATGTGCTCCAATAGGTTTATTCTGCATGATTCGTTCTGTTCCATTTCCAAAAGGAATGAAGACTAATCCTTCCGAGCCAATCGGAGCTGAAGCTGCCATCGTGTTCATTCCGGGATAATCTATGTTATTTCCACCTACTATTTTTTTGATCCAACTATTCAAAATCCCGGTGCCATTCACGCAAAGTAAAACTCCATAGGATGGGTTTTCTTTCGTATGATTCACATGGACGAACGTATTTACTCTGGATTTAGGATCGTAAAGTGGCGTATCGCAAACCCCGTAAACTGTTCCGGAAGTACCTGCTGTGGTTGCCAATTCTCCTGGCTTCAACACTTGAAGTGAAAAGGCATTGTTAGGCTGATCTCCAGCACGATACGTAATTGGTACTCCGGCTTCAATTCCCGTAAGTTCGCTTGCGAGTTCCGTTACATTTCCTTGTTGAGAAAAAGAAGGAAGTACCCTAGGAATCCAATCCGCATTAATTTGATATTGATCCAAAAGCTTTTGGCTTATTCCATTTGCTTTGAAATCCCAAAAGATCCCTTCAGACAATCCTGTCTCAGAGGTTAAAATCTCACCGCTTAATTTCATTGCGATGAAATCTCCGGGAAGCATAATTTTATGGATTTTAGCTGCCAATTCCGGTTGATTCTCGATTACCCATCGGAGTTTCGATGCAGTAAAATTCCCCGGCGAATTCAGCAAATGACTTAGGCAATACTCCTCACCCATTTCACTGAAAGCTGCTTCGCCGATCTCAACTGCTCTACTGTCACACCAAATAATAGATGACCGAAGTACTTCTTGGTTTTGATCAACCAAAACAAGTCCATGCATTTGATAGGCGATTCCAATTCCTTGAAGTTCTTTGGACTTGACAGCTGCTCCTGACAGCACATGCTTGGTAGCTTGCTGCACATAGGTCCACCAGGTTTCCGGGTCTTGTTCCGCCCAGCCCTTTTCTGGGGATTGGATTAGCATTTCCTCCTCTGGAAAAGACTTTGCCCCAATGGATTTGCCTGAATCTGCATCCAACAAAGACACTTTGATGGATGAACTTCCGATATCTATTCCTAATAGTAACTTTCTCATTTATTCTAATTTTACCAGAATACGATGTACAAGGCAGCGATAATTCCAGTAATAATAAAGGCTCCAATTTTAAATCCAGTACTTGTCTTGAATAGATCATTTGTGATTTCGATACTGTTTGGATGGTCTTTTCCTTTCCCTTCAATCAAACTAATTGCGATCATCAAAGCTGCCAAAATTAGGAATACCACACCCATTCGATCAATGAATGGCAATTCTGGGAAAGCGATTTTCAATACCACTGAAAGTGGGATACTTAGTGCTGCACCTGTTAGCGCTGCATTTGAAGTAGTTTTTTTCCAGAAAACACCAAAGAAGAAGATTGCGAATACCCCTGGGCTAATAAAGCCGGTATATTCTTGGATAAATTGAAAGGCTTGGTCCAATTGACCCAAGGCTGGTGCCACAATCGCAGCGATCACAAAAGCCACAGCGGCAGTAATTCTACCTACTCTCACCTGCTTGGTCTCTGATGCATCCCGACCAAAATATTTTTTGTAAATATCCATCGTGAAGATAGTTGAGGTACTATTAGCCATGGAAGCCAGCGAAGAAACGATCGCTGCGGTTAAGGCCGCAAAAGCCAAACCTTTTAATCCCGTTGGCAATAATTGAAGTAAAGTCGGATAAGCTCGATCTGATTTCACCAAGCCAGTGACTGGATCTCTCATCGAATCAATGAAGGAAACATCAATGCCATTTTTCACAATCACCCAAGCGGCAATCCCTGGAATCACCACGATAAGCGGCATCAATAATTTCAAAAATCCTGCGAAAATCATCCCTTTTTGGGCTTCATCTAAACTTTTGGCAGCAAGTGCTCTCTGTGTGATATATTGGTTAAAGCCCCAATAACTCAAGTTGGTAATCCACATTCCGCCGACCAAGACACTCAGACCAGGAAGATCCAAGTACGCATCGCGCTCTCCGCCTTTACCGTCTGGGATCATCATTTCACCCTTGGAAAGAATCATGGAAAAATGCCCTGGAACTTCTTCGCGAAGCAAGCCTAAGCCCTCCCATGCATCACCCCCACCGACCATCTGAAGGGAGATGTATGTTGTCGCCAAACCTCCAGCTATCAAAAACACCACTTGAACTACATCCGTCCAAGCAACCGCTTTCAGACCTCCATAGATCGAATAAAGCATCGCAAAGAGCGCCAAACCTATAATACCGTACACTAAAGGCACATTGAGAATTGTATTCAAACTAAGTGCTCCTAAATATAGCACGGAGGTCAAATTTACAAACACATATAAAAGCAACCAGAAAATCGCCATCGTGGTACGAACTCTTGTGTCATATCTGTCCAGCAAAAAGCCAGGCATGGTATAGATGCCTTTCTTCATATAAATAGGCAAGAAAAAAATTGCTACTACCAAAAGCGTTGCGGCAGCCATCCATTCGTAAGTGGATATCGCTAAACCAAGTGCGAAGCCTGAACCAGACATACCGATGAATTGCTCAGCAGAAATATTAGAAGCGATCAGCGAAGCACCTACAGCCCACCAAGGCAATGCTTTGGATGCTAGGAAATAATCTGAAGAATTTTTGACGTGCCCTTTCTTTTCTCGGGAAACGAAAAGTCCCATTCCAATAATGAGTAAACAGTAACCGACAAAGACGGCTAAATCTAAAGGTTCTAATAGCATAAGGTGTTGGGTTTAATGGGTTTTCTTAGGGTAATGGACTAAAATTCATGGTGCAAACCGTTAAATATAAGATAATATGCAAATGTCAGCACAATAAAATTTTGACTTTTTCGAATAGAAGGCTGCAAAAATCACCAAACTGATTGATTGCGAGAAGATCTACAAGTCTTGATTGGTTATGGAGAAGAAAAATAATATGATTGTACGGAATGATGTCAGGAGCATTATTTTTTCTGATTAAAAGGACAGAATACCCGCCACGGCTTTGCAGGCCGATGAGGCGCTTATTGAGAGTTTTTAGTAAGTTCTATTTTTCGTTCGTCTTTTGCTGGCAGAAAAAGCAGATACACATAAAATATATTTAGAAAGACCAACTAACCTATTTTTGGAGAAGCAGAAGAACCAACACTGAAGTCGATTTTTGAGAAGCACAAAAGATTTTCGTTAATTAATTAGTTAAGTTTAAGCACTAGCACATTCTCCCTTTTCAAAATTGTCCCACAATCGTTCGTTAAAATGTTCAATATCGAACAGGTTGATTGATTGATCAGATGGCACATTGTTAAAAGATATTTCAGATTGACCATTTAAATAGGACTAGAAGTATTTAATACGATTTTTACTAGAAATCCCTAGTCATCGATTTACCTTAGCATCAAAATTGGACTTTATTGTATAATGGCAAATAAAAGCAGCGTTTTTGATATGATCGGACCGATCATGATTGGCCCTTCCTCATCACATACGGCGGGTGTTGTCAGAATTGCTCGAGCAGCAATACGAATATTGGGTGGTAAACCGGATGAAGCAGTCGTTACTTTTTATAATTCATTTGCGAGAACTTATGAAGGTCACGGAAGTGATCGAGCCATCATAGGTGGTTTGATGGATTTCAAAACAGACGACCCGCTAATCAAAAATGCCTTGGATATTGCCAACGAAAAAGGGTTGATTTACAAATTCAAATCCGTTGGAAACTCCTCAGTTCACCACCCCAACACCATCAAACTGAATCTAAAGATGGGCGAAAAATCAATTGAAGTAATCGGGGAAAGTTTGGGAGGAGGAGTAATCAATATTGCAGAGGTAGATGGATTTACCGCTAATTTTTCTGCACAGAATCACAGCTTAATTATAAAGGCAAATGATGTGTCTGGCGCCATTGCATTTATCTCCAGCATTATAGCACAAGAAAACGCAAATATTGCGACCATGTCTGTGTCCAGAAAAGGAAAAAACGATCAGGCATGTCACGTGATAGAAATGGATTCAGGAATTAAAAAAATCACCTTAGATTACATGAACTCAATAGCCTGGATCAAAGAAATAATTTACATACCAGATATAGACCTTTAACAACACACATGAAAAAACACTTTTGGAGCGCACTAATAGTAGCGGTTTTAGCTTATCCTTCCTTTGCTCAAGATATTCCTGCTGGTCCGTACGACTTGCAGACTGCGGTGAATATAGCTCTGGAAAACAATTTAAGCTTAGAGCGAAGTCAACTTAACCAACTTATCAACGAAGCAAATTTACTGCAAAACAAAGGAGCTAGACTGCCTACACTCTCCACAGGAGCAAGCTCCGGATTCCGATGGGGTAGATCCATCAACCCTGTAACTAACTTGTTTGAGACCGCACGAATTGGAAATATCAACTTACAGGCAAACTCCAGTGCCACTATTTATGCAGGCAGTCGAGTGACTAATAATATTAACCAAAGTAAAGTAGACCTAGAAGCAGGTATTTACAATATCGAGGCTACCAAAAATGATATTACGCTCAATATTGTTAACCTATTTATAAATGTGGTATTCAATCGAGAACAAGTCAATATCGCAGAAAACCAATTAGCAACATCCAAGGAACAATTTGATCGAACCAGCAAACTTGTGGCAGCTGGCTCGCTTCCTATGGCAGATCAATTGGACCTTCAGGCTCAAAATGCTACCAATGTGCTGGAAGTTATCAATGCTCAAAACAGCCTGAGAATTTCTAAGCTGAATTTGGCTCAAGCCATGCAAATTCCTTTTACAGATGATTTTCAAGTCGTAGAGCCAGAGTTTTCAATTAATGAAATGCTGATGGCTTCTGAAACACCGGCTGATATTTTTGATACTGCTGTGGAAATTATGCCTGAGATTAAATTGGCGCAGGCAAATGTAGAAAGCGCCGAATTGGGAGTGAAAATTGCAAAAGGAGCCTATTTTCCTACACTTGGAATAGGTGCCAATCTTTTCTCCAACTATGTGGCTCAGGCACTTTTCATAGAACGACGTTCCTTCGGGGATCAAATCGATCGTAACTTATCACAATCATTAAATCTCAATTTAAATATTCCGATTTTCTCTCAGTTCAACAACAAAGCTAATGTGCAACGTGCGCGGGTTCAGCAGCAAATCAGTGAAGTCGCAGAGATAGAAGCAAAAAATACGCTGAGACAGGATATTGAAACGGCTTATACCAGCGCCATTGCTGCAGAGCAATCTTATGAAGCAAATCTGATTCGTTTGAATGCTGTACAGGAATCTTTCAGAATTGCTCAACAACGTCTAAATGCAGGTGCGATCAATTCAGTGGATTTTCAAGTCGCACAAAATAACCTTTTCAATACCCAAGCTGATTTATTAAACGCTAAATACACCTACATATTCAGAGTAAAAGTTCTTGACTTCTACCTTGGCAACCCAATTAATCTTAACTAAACCATGGCCAATAAAAAATCCAATAAACTATTGTATTACCTCGTAGGCGCAATAGTAGTCCTTATCATTTTTGCAGTGATCGCACGAAAAGCCGGCTGGGTCGGTGGTGTTAAAGAAGTTGAAGTAGAAGTATCGAAGGTAGCTAGAACTCAGATTATAGAAAAAGTAAGTGCATCCGGTGAAATTCAACCAGAAGTTGAAGTAAAACTCTCTCCAGATGTTGCAGGTGAAATCATCGAACTCAATGTCGCTGAAGGAGATTCGGTCGAGATGGGAAAACTGCTAGTGAAGATCCGACCTGACAACTTTATCTCTGCATTGGATAGAACCAAGGCGAATTTCAATCAGCAGCAAGCCAACCTGGCTCAATCGAAAGCAACGTTGCAGCGATCTGAAGCTCAGTATACCCAAGCAAATTTGAACTTTGACCGTCAAAAGAAACTCTATGAACAGAAAGTGATTTCTGATCAGGATTTTGAGTCCGCACAGGCTACATTCATTTCTGCACAGAAAGACTTAGAAGCAGCAAAGCAAAATGTGATTGCCTCGGAATTTATCGTAAAAAGCTCTCAAGCCACCGTAAACGAAGCTGCTGAAAACCTGAGATTGACTAATGTCTATTCTCCGGTAAGCGGGATCGTTTCTAACCTTTTGGTAGAGCAAGGAGAACGTGTGGTAGGAACGCAGCAGATGGCAGGTACCGAAATGCTCACTATAGCAAACCTTTCAAATATGGAGGTTCGAGTTGATGTCAACGAAAATGATATCGTAAGGCTGAGCCTTGGAGACACCACTATCATCGATGTTGATGCCTATGCCTACACCAGCAAAAAATTTAAAGGAGTGGTTACTTCCATTGCGAATACTGCAAACACTAAAGTATCTGCTGATGCGGTGACTGAATTCAAAGTCAAAATCAAAATCTTGAATAGTTCTTATCAGGACTTAGTCAACTCAGGTAAGAAATATCCATTCAGACCGGGAATGACGGCTTCTGTTGAGATCCTTACTACTTCTAAGGACAATGCGTTGGCAGTTCCACTTTCAGCTGTCACTACTCGAGAAGACCAATTGGATACACTTGCCGGTGGTACCACCAAATCGCGGGAATTGGTATTTATTAATGATGGAGGAGTCGCCAAATTAAAAACAATCAAAACCGGAATCTCTGACTTCCTGAATATTGAAGTTTTGGAAGGTCTTAGTGAGGGTGATGAGATTATATCAGGTCCTTATTTCATCGTAAGTAAAGAGTTGAAAGAAGGAGACAAAATAAAAATTGCTCCAGGAAAAGTAAAGGTGGAGAAAGAAGATTAAGATTCACTTCCTTGAACAAAAAAGCCTTTTCGATAATCGGAAAGGCTTTTTTTTTACCATTTTTTCAATTGCTCATATACGAGGTGAAGTGGAAATCCCATTACATTATAATAAGAACCTTCTATTCGAGTAACGCCCATGAATCCAATCCATTCTTGAATTCCATAAGCACCGGCTTTGTCGAAAGGCTTGTAGTTATGAATATAATGCCAAATCTCATCCTCAGTTAAAAATCGGAAAGTGACTAGCGTCTCATCTTCCAACGTGATTTGTTTGGAAGAATCTCTCATCGTAACAGCAGTCATCACAGTATGAGTCGCACCAGACAAACTTTTCAGCATATCAAAAGCTTCTTGCTCATTTGCCGGCTTACCTAGTACATAGTTATTTTCGATGACTACTGTGTCCGAAGTAATGAGCAATTCTCCAGCTTCAAGTTTTCCAAAGGCATCCGACTTTAATTTGGACAGATAGGCTGCAATATATTCAGGCTTAAGATCAGCAGGAATTTTTTCTTCCACAGCACCAACTCGAACCTCAAACTCCACTTCCAAGCCTTTCAATAACTCCTGTCTTCGTGGTGAATTAGAGGCAAGAATAAGCTTTTTCCCTTCTAGGTTACTGAACATAGGCTTGATACTCAAATTCAAATTCTTCTTGATTAATGCTGGCAAATATCAATCCCCCTAATGCTTTTGGATAAAAGTAGGTAGACTTTTGGGGCAGAACATGTCCTGAGTTACATACTTCCATGACTTGATTGAGCTCGATCTCTTGGGTGATTATCGCAAAGCTAGCCTTTCCAGATTCCACTTCTTGAATGCAACGTGGAAAATTCCGCTCATAAACCAATTGAGCCGAATTTCGCTGCATCTCGGAATCCATTCCCAACATCCGAGCAAAAACTAATTCATGTAAAACCACCAGGTCTAGATTCCTGACTGGGAACGGGAGATCTTGATTGAACTTTTCGAAATTCGCTTTGGAAAGCTGTAGCAAGTAGGCCTTTTCGCCGATCACTAATCCAAAAGACCACGGCTTATGAAAAGCATAAATCCCAAGTTCCTCCGGATCACCGAATAGCTTTACTTCAAACCATTCTTTTAATTTTTCCAGAAATTCGTGTTCAGAAATATCCAAGCCATAAAAAATCCGATGAGTTGGTAGAATCTTCAAATGATTTCCCGAAGTATTGGTCAGGTACATCATATGATAGTCATGGGCTTTCCATTTATGAGCCGGAAATTTATCCTTCATGACTTTTCGATATTCGATAGCCCCTTCCAATCTATGGTGTCCGTCTGCTAAGATGATTTGCTTATCCTTTAGCACACTTAAAAACTTACTGATCACTTCTGCATCATGAATCACTGCAATCACCTCTCGAACTCCCTGATAATCCTCCAACTCATAAAGTGGAGACCCGATCGCAGCATCCATATAGGATTCCAATTGCTCGTCTGGATCTTCATATAACCCGTGGGTTGGACTGGCTTGAATTTCGGTATGTTTCAAAAGATCAATTCGATCATTCACCGCAGAAACTATGGTGTTTTCATGACGAAGAATCATCTTTTCTTCCCATTTATAGGCTTTGACCTGAATGATAAAGCCTTTTCGACAGCGCTCTTTATGTTCTCCCGGCAATCTGAAATATTGGTAATAGATGTAAATTCCAGGCAATATATCTTGTGTTAGCACTCCCTCTGATTTCCACTTAGCAAGTATAATCGCTGCTTCTTCGGCTGGATTCTCCCCTTTTGGTACTGACAAGTGAATACTATTCAAGGGATTCTCATAGAGAATTTTCCGCTGCTTCGCAGAAACAACGTCAAATAATGGAGCAGTAAGATTTTCGATTTGGGAGGCTAAAGAATCTGAGTATCTCCAACCTTTTATAGGTAAAATTTCTGCCATTTTAATTTAATCTCTTTCTCCAAGCGGATACTGAATCGCTTTTTTCCTTCGAAGGCTTCTTAGCCACCGAACCTTCATAAAACTCAACTGCTAAAGCTGAAAGAAGTTCCAACTCCTGTTCTTCGAACGAAGGTTCCAAAACTTCAGGACTGAAGAATGTTTCGACAAATTTCGTATTAAAATTACCACTGCGAAAAGCTTCATGATTCAACGTGAATCGGCAAAAATCCAGAGTAGTCTGAATCCCTGAAATCTTGTAATCATCAATTGCGCGGATCATTCGATCGATTGCCGAGTTGCGATCTTCGGCATGAGTGATCAATTTGGCAATCATGGGATCATAATAAATAGGAATCGTCATCCCTTCTTCAAATCCATCATCTACTCTGATTCCGGGACCTTGTGGCCGCTGATAGGTGTCTAATGTTCCAATGTCAGGAAGAAAATTATTCTTAGGGTCTTCTGCATAAACTCTTACCTCCACAGCGTGTCCGTGGATTTTCAAATCTTCTTGCCCGAAATCCAGCACTTGACCCGAAGCGATTTTCAGCTGCTCACGCACTAGATCTTTTCCGGTGATCATTTCGGTGACTGGATGCTCCACTTGCAGACGGGTATTCATTTCTAAGAAATAGAAATTCAACTGATCATCCACAATAAACTCCACTGTACCTGCACCATAATAATTACACGCTTTTGCCACGCCGACCGCAGCCTCACCCATGGCTTTTCTCATTGCTTTCGAAACAACTGACGATGGGGCTTCTTCGATGACTTTCTGATGCCTACGCTGAATCGAGCATTCCCGCTCAAAAAGGTGAACCACATTTCCATGCTGATCACCCAGCACCTGTATTTCAATATGTCTCGGAGAAGTGATGAATTTTTCGATAAAAACTGCACCATCTCCAAAGGATGATTTAGCCTCACTGACAGCACGATTCATTTGCTCCTCAAATTCAGCCTCGTTCTCTACGATTCGCATTCCCTTACCTCCTCCTCCTGCACTCGCTTTGATTAAGATAGGATAGCCAATTTCCACAGCTCTTCTTTTAGCTTCTTGAATATCAGAAATTGCCTCTTCCGTGCCCGGAACCAACGGAATGTCATATTTGGCGACAGCTTGCTTAGCTGCAAGTTTACTTCCCATGATTCGAATAGCTTCCGGAGATGGTCCGACAAAAATAAGTCCTGCATCGGCTACGGCTTTTGCGAAGCTTTCATTTTCTGACAAGAATCCATAACCTGGATGAATTGCGTCGACTCCCAGTTCTTTTGAAACTTGAATAATTTTATCACCTAATAAATAAGACTCTGAGGATGGTGGTGGTCCTAAGCAAATCGCTTCATCGGCAAACTTCACATGCGGTGAATTCCTATCTGCTTCACTGTAAACAGCTACCGTTGCAATTCCCATTTCCCGAGCTGTCCGCATGATTCTCAGGCTTATTTCTCCCCGGTTGGCGACTAGCAATTTTTTAATTTCTGGCATTTACACTAAAGTTTTTGGGTTTTGTATGTCTAAAAGCGAAATAAAGAAATAAATCCGAGGATTATAAAGAATATGGGTAAACGAACAGGCTTTTTTGCTTTGGCGGTATTTAAGTTTTATTTTTGATGGTTAACTGAATTAATCATTAGTACCCTAATCACTTAAAATCAAACGCTTTGGATTTATTTGCAAAATTGAAGACGAATATGGGACCGCTGGGCAAACATTCTGAGTTTGCTGATGGCTACTACTCATTCCCTAAACTAGAAGGTGAAATTGCCCCAAGAATGAAATTTCAAGGGAAAGATGTTCTTACTTGGAGTTTGAATAATTACCTAGGTCTAGCTAATCACCCAGAAGTACGAAAGTCCGATACGGACGCTGCAGCGAAATGGGGAGCTGCCTATCCCATGGGAGCTCGAATGATGTCTGGTCAGACAAGTCTTCACGAAAAGTTAGAAGAGGAACTGGCTTCATTTGTAAGCAAGGAAAAGGCTTACTTATTAAATTATGGTTACCAAGGAATCATGTCTGTAATTGATTCATTATTGGATCGAAAAGATGTGGTGGTTTATGATTCCGAGTGTCACGCCTGCATCATCGACGCACTTCGTATGCATTTGGGCAAGCGCTATGTTTTCCCTCACAATGATATTGAGAGTTGCGAGAAACAATTGGAAAGAGCCACCAAACTAGCCAATGAAACTGGAGGAGGAATTCTTGTGATTACCGAAGGGGTATTCGGAATGACCGGTGATCAGGGAAGATTGAAAGAAATCGTCGAGCTTAAGAAGAAATTTGAATTCAGACTACTTATTGACGATGCACATGGATTTGGAACTATGGGCAAAACCGGTGCGGGTACAGATGAAGAGCAAGGAGTGCAAGATCAAGTAGACATCTACTTCTCTACTTTTGCTAAATCAATGGCAAGTATCGGAGCATTTGTAGCAGGTGATGCGGATGTGATTCTATTTTTAAGGTATAATATGCGTTCTCAGATCTTTGCAAAGTCCCTTCCAATGCTCTTGGTTGAAGGTGCATTGACGCGTCTGGAGTTACTTAGATCACAACCGGAATTGAAAGATAATTTGTGGAAAATCGTAAAAGCTCTGCGCGAAGGACTGCATGAAAACGGCTTTAGCACAGGAAAATCCAATTCTCCAGTAACTCCTGTTGTTTTGAATGGAACAATAGGTGAAGCTGCAGCTATGACAAAAGATCTGAGAGAAAATTACGCTATTTTCTGCTCTGTGGTGATTTACCCAGTAATACCTAAAGGCATGATTATCTTACGATTGATCCCAACTGCAGTCCATACTTTGGAAGATGTCAATGAAACAATTTCAGCATTTGCAGCGATCAAGGAAAAGCTAACAAGTGGGTACTATAAGAATTCTGAACTTGCAATTTCAGTCGGAGAATAAAAATAATACTAAATAAAATGCCCTCAGGATTGAATTAGCAAGTATTTGGCCTATATTAGATTCAAATAAACTTATCATCAACCTAAAAAAAACACTTTAACTATGAACAAATTTAGTGAAGTTAGAGATTTGATCCTCGGTATGGAGGAAGATTTCGTTAAGTTCTACGACAAAGGCAACCAGGCTGCAGGAACAAGAGTAAGAAAAGGAATGCAGGACCTAAAAAACATTGCTCAGGATATCCGTAAGGAAGTTCAGGACAAGAAAAACGAAGGTTAAACTTCAAATAAAAAAAGGTGACTCTAAAGTCACCTTTTTTTATGTCCTTTTTTTCTGGTTAGAATTCCATTTTGTTATTTTTTCGCTCTAGATCAGCCATCCGCATGGAAGGATCTATTTCAATCGACTTGATATTATCCTTCTTCTGAGCAATTTTTACGGTTTTGGTCAAGTTTGTCCAAGGCCAATCTGAGGTCATTGATCTCTTAGGCATGTCTTTTTCAACTAGCTTCTCCCCTCTCATGATCACCAAAGGCAAATAGATCAACTCAGAACTCCCGTCCTTATAAGTAATTACCAAATCAACAGGCATTGGCATTAATCCAACTCGCTCCAAAACGATTTCAGTTTCATTTCCTTGAGGATTCACCGCTTTGATTCCATAATCAATTGTCTTGGTAGAGTTTACAAAGTATTCTTTGTACCAATCCAATTCCATCCCACTTTCTTTCTCCATAATTCGAACTAGGTCGTTGACATTCGGATGTTTGAATTTCCAAGTATCGAAATACCTCAACATCCCTCGATCTCTCACTTCATCACCTATTACGTAGCCAAGTTGTGCTATGAAAGTTGCACCCTTGGAATAAGCCGCGGAACTGTAGGCGGTATTGGTATGGTAATGATCCGAGTGCGTACTCATTGGTTCTTCTAATCCAGATTTAGCCAATTTGAAATAACCTGCATAAGAACCGGCATTTGGATTTTCTGAAGGAGAAAAAATCTCACTCATCGCAAGACTAGATGCATAACTTGTAAATCCCTCGTCCATCCAAGGATAAAGCGACTCGTTGGTAGCCAAAACTCCATGAAACCAGCTGTGAGCCAGTTCGTGAACCATCACACCTGCCAAGCTTCGAATGCTTCGTTCACCGGTGATCAAAGTAGACATGGCATACTCCATTCCACCATCACCCCCCTGAATTACGGAAAATTGCTTGTACGGATATTGCCCAAAATGCTCAGAAAGATAATTAATAGCCTTTGGTGTGTACTCCTTCAATTTTTCCCAATTCTCTGAAGTTTTTCCTCCCGGAATAAAGAAATGGTGAACCGTGATTCCATTTTCCATTAGCACTTTATCGTGCTGATAGTTCGGATCTGCAGCCCACATAAAATCGTGGACCATCGGAGCTTTGAAATGCCACGTCAAGGTATTCCCTTTTACGGTAGGAACTTTTACACCTTCATCCTGATAGCCATGACCAATTTCATTTGGGTTTTGTAAGTAACCGGTTCCACCAATTACGAAGGTTTTGTCCAAGGTGATTTTCACATCGAAATCTCCCCAAATCCCATAAAACTCACGGCCAATGTAAGGATTGGCATGCCAGCCTTGCTCATCATAGTTAGCCAACTTTGGATACCACTGAGACATCGAATAGCGAACGCCTTCGTCACTATCTCTTCCAGATCTTCTGATCTGTAAAGGCACTTGACCTATAAATGCTGATTCAAATTTTACTGTGGAATTAGGAAGGATTGGGTTATTTAAATAGACTACCAATACCGTCTCCTCTTCAATGAATTTGACCGGCATTCCATTCATTTTGAGGGAATTGATATGCAGGAAACCAACTTCACTTGGTTCTAATTTAGAAATACGGTCCGAAACTCGCTTGTCAGGATCTGCGATAGTTCGTGATCGCTCATCCATCATGCTTCCAGGTTGAAAGGCATTGTAATACAAGTGGAAATAAACCCGATCCAAGGTGTCAGGAGAATTATTCGTGTATGAGATTACTTGATTACCTGTGTATTGATTGGTTTTGACGTCTAGGTTGACATCTATTTGATAGTTGATCGCCTGTTGAAATCTACCATTTTGGCCCTGAGCCAACGTGGTCAGAAATAGGCAAAGAAAAAGCCCAAATACAGGCTTCGTCAAAGATGAGTTCATATAATTTGATTTTAATTTCTTAAAGAAAAGGAAAAAGGAATTTTCTAACAAACCACCGATATAAAAGCAAGAAATCATTATTCCATTTGCTTACCACTTCCGCTGAAATAAATTCCCATACGCTTACCCGATCTTTTTACTTAATTGGCGCTTTACTTAAAACACAATCTATGAGAAAAATTTACATCCTCATTTTTGCTTTGCTCCTGAGTTTTTCAGCTCATTCTCAGCAAATAGATATGGATTTATTCAAATCCATGAAAACAAGAAATGTAGGCCCAGCAGGTATGAGTGGCAGAATCACTGCGATCGATGCTGTGGATGCCAACCCGACAATTATCTATGCTGGATCTGCTTCTGGTGGACTTTGGAAATCTACCTCTGGTGGAATCACTTGGGACCCTATATTCGATGATCAGAAGATCCATTCGATTGGAGCTATTTCTATTTACCAAAAAAATCCCGACCTCATCTGGGTCGGAACTGGCGAGGGAAATCCAAGAAATTCTTTGACTATGGGTGGTGGAGTCTTTCGATCATTGGATGCAGGCAAGACTTGGCAATTGATGGGATTGGAAAAGACCAAAGCCATTCATCGAATCATCATTCACCCCGATGATCCGAATACGGTTTACGTCGGAGCTATCGGTTCACCTTGGGGTGAGCAGGAAGATAGAGGCGTATATAAGACCACTGATGGAGGAAAAACTTGGAAGAAGATTCTTTATGTAGATCCAAAAACCGGTGTTGGTGAGATGGTCATGGATCCAAATAATCCTAACAAGATCTTCGTCAACATGTGGCAACACCGTCGCTATCCTGACTTTTTTGAATCAGGCGGACCTTCTTCAGGATTATACTTGACCCTTGATGGCGGTGAAAACTGGAAAAAGCTCGACGATTCAAATGGTATTCCTAAAGGAGATTTAGGAAGAATGGGCTTGGCTATTTCTGAATCAAACAGTAATAAAGTTTATGCGCTAATCGAGTCTAAGAAAAATGCCCTTTATGTCTCTGAAGATGGAGGAAACAAGTTTGAAAAAGTAAATGATGGAAGCGATATCGGAGATCGTCCGTTCTACTATTTTGAGATCTACGCGGATCCGAAAAATGAGAATCGAATTTACACCTTATATAGTAGAGTAGGAATGAGCGAGGATGGTGGGAAATCCTTCCAGCAACTTTTACAATATGACGGAGTTCACCCCGATCATCATGCTTGGTACATCAATCCTTTTGATCCAAAGCTCATGATTGATGGAAATGATGGCGGTTTGAATATCACCAGAGATGGAGGAAAGACGTGGTATTTCGCAGAAAATATTCCTGTTGGACAATTTTATCATGTCAATGTAGATAATGAGCTTCCTTATAATATTTATGGAGGAATGCAGGACAACGGCTCTTGGGTTGGGCCTTCCTATATCTGGAAAAGAGATGGAATCAGAAATACCTACTGGCAGGAAATTTCATTTGGAGATGGTTTCGATGTGGTCCCTCATCCTACGGATTCCAGATATGGCTATACCATGTCTCAAGGTGGAAATGTGTCCCGATTTGATAAGCAAACTGGACATAATAAATTCGTAAGGCCGACTCATCCGGAGAAAGATGTTTTCCTTCGGTTCAACTGGAATGCAGCAATTGCACAGGATCCTCATAATGCCAACACCGTTTATTACGGTTCTCAATTCCTACATAAGTCAACTGATAACGGAGATACTTGGGAAATCATTTCTCCCGATCTCACCACAAATGACTCTACTAAGCAGCGTCAGCAATCAACTGGAGGATTAACCTTCGATATTACAGGTGCAGAAAATCACACTACTATTTTGGCAATTGCTCCTAGCCCAATTGACTCAAATGTCATTTGGGTAGGAACCGATGATGGCAACGTGCAAGTCACCAAAGACGGAGGAAAAACTTGGACTAATGTAGTTTCCAAACTCGCGGGACTGCCGAAGGGATCTTGGGTTCCACAGATTCAGGCTTCTACCTATGATGCGAATGAAGCTTGGGTGATTGCTAACAATTACAGAAACAATGATTTCAGTGCCTATGCTTACCATACGGCAAATCTTGGATCTACCTTTACCCGAATAGGAGATGACAGCAAAGTGTCTGGATATACGCTTTCGATCAAGCAGGACATTGAAGTTCCAAACCTGGTGTTTTTAGGAACTGAATTAGGATTATATGTCTCTTTTGACAAGGCAAAAACCTGGAATAAGTGGGAAAATGGCTATCCAAAATCAGTATCAACCTATGATCTTGCCATTCAAGAGCGAGAAGCTGATTTGGTCATCGGCACATTTGGGCGATCCATGTGGGTTTTGGATGACATCAGACCGCTTCGAGTAATAGCTGAGAATTCAGGGAAATTGCCAACGGCAAAAATCACTGCAGTACCTGCCCCGGATGCTTATCAAGTTGAGGTGCAGCAGCCACACGGAGAGCGATTTGCAGCAAATGCAAAGTACGCTGCTGAAAACAGGGAATTTGGAGGCAGAATCAGCTTTATCATGAGTGAGCTTGACACTGCAAAACTTGATACAGTCACCGTGAAAATCTTCAATGATCGCAATGAGCAAATCAGAACGCTAAAAACTATGCCTGTAAAAGGGGTGAATAGAGTGACTTGGAATCTAGATCGTAAGTCTACTGCAACCGCTACCTCAGGTCGAAGTGGCAGAGAAGAGAATCGGAAAGGATTCTACGAGCCTAGCGGTGGCGATGCGCTACCTGGAGAATATAAGTTGGTTTTTGATTATAAAGGAGAGTCTGACTCCACCACGATCAATGTATTCATGGATCCTAGAATTACTTATAATTTAGCTGATTTGAAAGCTCGAGAAGAGTTTATGAAACGACTTGAAGCGCTTTCCTCGGAAGTATCAGCGTCCACTGAGAAATTAGATGATGCTCAAAAAGTAATTGACAAGGTGTTGAACCTAACCAAGGATCTTGATACAGAAGAAGCCAAAGCATTAAGTAAAGCAGCTAAGGACATCAAGAAAAAACTGGACACTACTCGGGAAGCTTTTAACGGACCTACTATGGAGGGTCAAGGAATCGTAAGGAGCCTTTACCCAACTGCCATGACCACGATTAGCGCACCTAGGAGATATGTAGGTTCCTCTTATACTGCACCAGGCCCTACTGAAGAGCGGCTATTTGTACATGCAAGAACAGCCGCCGATGTGGCAATGGCAGAAGTGGAAAAATTCATGAATGGTGACTGGAAATCTTTTGAAGAAAAAGTAAAGGCTACCCCAATTGATCTTTTTGAAGAAGTGAAAAAAGATTAATTTTCAGTAAGCTTTATTGAAAAGGCATTTGCTTCGGCAGATGCCTTTTTTATTGCTTTCAAAATCCGTAATCTTCGAATCAATGTCCACAAATCACAAAATAGGCTGGAAAACTGCCGCGGGACTGGTCATCGCGAATATGATCGGAACGGGTGTTTTTACCAGCTTGGGTTTCCAGTTGCTCGAGGTTCAGAATACTTACTCTATTATTTTGCTTTGGACTTTAGGTGGAGCAATGGCATTGATTGGAGCATTGATCTATGCGGAGCTCGGCACCCATTTCCAAAAATCAGGAGGTGATTACATCTTTCTTTCTGAAACATTGCATCCATCCATTGGCTATCTCTATGCATGGGTTTCGCTGACCGTTGGTTTTTCTGCACCGATTGCCATTGCGGCCATGGCGATGAACAATTACCTCTCTCCTATTTTGGGAGAAAGCAGTTGGCCGGGACTGATATTTTTGATCGGAATTCCCATTGGGCATATTGTCAGTCTCCGGCAGAGCAGTTTAATCCAAAATAGCTTTACACTTTTGAAAGTCACCTTTGTCTTGATTCTAATCGGAATAGGGTTTTATTTTGCGCCTCAGATCGAATTTTCGGCATTAGACTTTTCTTCCAGTTGGAGCAATGAAGTCACCAAACCGGGTTTTGCAGTATCATTGATTTTTGTCTTTTATGCTTTTACCGGTTGGAATTCGGCGGCATATATTGTCGAAGAAATCGATCAACCCAGAAAAAGCCTTCCAAAAGCATTGATCAGCTCGACCATTTTTGTGACGGTCGTTTACATCTTACTTCAATTGGTTTTCTTAAAACATGCATCAGTGGATCAACTTTCCGGTGAAGTTCAAGTTGCCACCATCGCCTTTGAAAATATATTTGGTTCAACAGGAGCTGCTTGGATCAGCTTTTTCATCGCCATCCAACTGATCGCCACCATCAGCGGTTATTCTTGGATTGGACCACGAATCACCCATTCGATAGCGAAAGACTATAAACTTTGGAAACCCGTATCGAGTGTAAATTCACAAGGAATTCCTGTGGCTGCAATAGTTTTAAATACTGCCATCAGTTTAATTCTATTTCTATCAGGATCTTTTGAGCAAATCCTGATTTATGCTGGATTCGTCCTTCAATTAATGGGCACCATCACCATTTACTCTTCGCTCAAGATCAAAACGAGTTTGGGATTCAAAAGCCCTTGGAAGCCATTTTTACAAATCGCCTATATCACTTTAAGTCTGGGAATCATGGGATACATTCTTTGGGACAAACCGCTCGAAAGCCTAATTGGATTAGGTCTAGTGACTGTAGGTTTATTGCTCTATTTGCTCGATAGCCCTAAAAGCAAAAATCCCGGTGAATTGACCGGGATTTAATTTATCTGTTTTCGTAAAGTTCTTTGTAGTAATCTTTATAGGATCCGGAAGTAACATGATCCAGCCAATCCTGATTTTCCAAATACCAATCAATGGTCAGTTCAATTCCTTCTTCGAATTGAAGACTTGGTTCCCATCCCAATTCATTCTGGATTTTAGAGGCATCAATCGCATAACGATGATCGTGTCCAGCTCGGTCTGTCACATAGGTAATTAGTTGCTCAGAAGTTCCTGCTGCTCTACCCAGTTTCTGATCCATTTTTTGACAAAGTAGCCGAACGATGTCTATATTCTTCCATTCGTTGAAGCCGCCGATATTGTAGGTTTCGCCAGATTTCCCTGTATGAAAAACGGTGTCAATTGCGCGAGCGTGATCTTTTACAAAAAGCCAGTCCCGGACGTTTTCACCCTTTCCATAAACTGGAAGTGGTCGGTTATTTTTGATATTATGAATGCAAAGCGGAATCAATTTTTCAGGAAAATGATTTGGTCCGTAATTATTGGAACAGTTAGAGACAACTGTTTTCATTTTGTAAGTGTTAGCATAGGCTCTAACAAAATGATCTGAAGAAGCTTTCGATGCGGAGTATGGAGACTGTGGATCGTACGGAGTGGTTTCCAAAAAGAAACTATCATCATGTAATGAACCATAAACCTCATCTGTAGAGACATGATAGAACAAATGTTGATCCAATTCACCTTTCCAGGCTTCCTTGGCTACATTCAGGAGATTTACTGTACCGATTACATTGGTCATCACAAAAGCCAAAGGATCAGAAATAGAACGGTCCACGTGAGATTCCGCTGCTAAATGGATGACATCTGTGATTTTATGGGATTCAAAAATTGAGGCTAAAGAATCTGCATCCTTGATATCAGCTTTTACGAAGGTGTAGTTTGTAGCCCCTTCGATTTCTTTGAGATTCTCAAGATTGCCGGCATAAGTCAGCGCATCGAGATTTATGATTTGATAATCTGGATACTTGGAGACAAAAAGTTTTACCACATGACTTCCAATAAATCCTGCTCCCCCGGTTATTAAAATTGATTTTTTCATTTCTTACTTCTTATAATAATCAAGGTACCAATCAGTAAAGGCCTTTACCCCATCTTCTATTCTTGTCTCTGGTTTATATCCTGTATCTCGGACCAAATCAGTCACATCAGCATGTGAAGCAGGCACATCTCCTGGCTGAAGTGGTAAAAGCTCCATTTGTGCTTTTTTACCTAAACCCTTTTCCACAGCATTGATGTAATCCATAAGCAATACCGGCTTCGAATTTCCAATATTATAGATCTTATACGGTGCCTTGCTGCTTCCTGGATCAGGATTTTGTGGATCAAAATCAGGATTAGGCTTGGCTGGCTGATCAGCAACTTTGATCACCCCTTTCACAATATCATCTACAAATGTAAAGTCCCGCTTCATCTTACCGTAGTTAAATACTTGGATAGGTTTTCCCTCCAGAATCGCTTCAGTAAATAGAAACAAAGCCATATCCGGTCTTCCCCAAGGGCCATAGACGGTGAAGAATCGAAGTCCAGTTGTTGGCAATCCAAAAAGATGACTGTAGGTATGAGCCATCATTTCATTCGCTTTTTTGGAAGCTGCATACAAACTAATCGGATGATCTACTGTATCGGAAGTCGAGAAAGGCATTTTTTCATTTGCTCCATAGACAGAACTCGATGAGGCATAGACCAGATGCTTGATGGAATGAAATCTACAACCTTCCAAAATATTCAAGAAAGCTGAAATATTACTTTCAATATACACCTCAGGATGGGACAAGGAATATCGAACTCCTGCCTGAGCGGCTAAGTGGATGACTACATCAAATTTCTCTTGTTCAAATAGATCCATCAAAGGCTTTTTCTCTGCCAAATCCAATTGGATAAATTCAAATTTCGGATTACTAGAGTTTAATTTTTTACCAATTTGGATATCATCTCGAGTAATTCCCAGATCAATTAATCTTGCATATTTCAGATTGACATCATAATAGGAATTCACGATATCCAATCCGATAACTTCATCCCCTCTTGCGATTAGCGCTTTTGAGACATGGTAACCAATAAATCCGGCAGCTCCAGTAACCAGGTATTTCATAGGTGATAATTCAATGATACTGATTGTATTTCTAGCTTGATTGAGACTCTAAAAGTCGGTTGTAATTTGCTAATAAAGCTTCATGAATAAGCTTTCGATTGTAATTTTTTTCAACTTTCAAATAAAGGTTTCTTGCATATAGCGCCATTTTTTCCCGTTTCACAAAGGCAAACTCTAAGGCTTCTTTAAGCACTAATTTATCTCTAACAGGGAAGATTAACCCCGTTTTTTGCTGGGTAATTAAATCGTTATTTCCCATAATATCCGAACAGATCACAGGTAGCTCCATTGCCCCAGCTTCTAAAAGGACATTTGGAAAACCTTCCCGGTGTGAGGCATGAACCAAAACATCTGCAAGAGCCATATAATGAGCCACATGATCCGTCCAGTCAATTTGAACGATTCTTGGATTTTCTCTGATGGTAGTTAACAAATCCATAGAAATCGGATCAAGATCCTGTTCAAAACTCCCCAAAAGTACAAGCTTTGAACTGGTATAAATCTTTGATTCCAAAAAAGCATGAACCAACTCTTCTATTCCTTTGTCCTGAACCAAGCGACCTACTGCCAAAACTATAAACTCATCATCTTTTGGTAGAATGCGCATTGTAGCAGCTACAAGATGGTTTTCTTTCAATACGTTCCTGTTGAATTTTTCCATGTCAACTCCATTAGAGGAACCATTTCCAATCACAAAGAGCTTTTCAGGTTCACAAAGCTTTTCTTTCAAAACAAATGATTTGAGGCCCTCGGAATTTGGCCACACTTCTGTCGCATTGGCAAAAGTCCATTTTTCAATCTCAGCCAAAAGTCTTCTTTTTTTTCCTTCTGCTACCATATAGCGAATGCCTGCCAAGGTATGAATTCGTATTTTTTGTCCCGCAAGTTTCGCTGCAATCATTCCCAAAAACCCTGCTTTAGGTGTATGGGTATGGACGATATCAGGTTTCTCTCGCTTGAAAAGTCGATACAATTGCCAAATGCAATTCAGATCCCGAATTGGAGTAATCTGTCTGGAAAAAGGAATTACAATATGATTAACACCTTCTGCTTTAATAACTTGTTGAACTTCACTTCCATCCGAACTAATCATGAAAACCTCCCATCCGTTGGCTTTCATAAATTTCATTTGACCAGCTAAAAGTAATTTTAAGGAAAGCGGGACAGTTGTTATTCGAATTAATTTCGGCATTAAAAGAGGTTTCTAAAAAACCAAAGATACTCTTAATTACGTTTTTGACTTAAAATTCTTATGAATCCTTAAAAAAAATATTTTTCTGATTTGCGGGAATTCAATCTCCTACCTCCAATTCAAAAATCTCTTCCATGGCTGTTTTAAATACCCGAGCAATTTTCAAAGCTAAAACTGTCGAGGGAACATATTTTGCCGCTTCAATGCTATTGATCGTTTGCCGAGATACTGAAATCAAATCTGCGAGATCTTGATGAGTCATGTTAACCTTTGCCCGCTCCACTTTAATGGTATTTTTCAGAAGGAAAACCAAAAAAGCAAAAACCAGAAATATTCGAACCCAAAAAATGGTAATGAAGTTGACAGAATCAAAATCCAACCGAATTTCTGAAAGGTGTGAGGTAAAAGGATTTTAGTCAGCATATTATTTCAAGACTTTTGAGGCCATGTATTTTTGATATTGAAACGCACCATAGACGTAGGCATTCAATAAGAAGAGAACCAAGAAGCGCTAAAGATCTCGGAAGTATTACTATCAAAGCGCACATAATTAATCAACATTAAAGCTCCCAAACCCCCAAATCAGCCAGTAAGAGCCTGTCTGGAAAGCTTGAAGCCGAAAAGATTTGATCATCTCATCTTCTTCTTTTCCCTGGTCAGATTTAGCATCATAAAGCCAATCACCCAAAAACCATAAATAATTTCAGCCGATTCATCGGGAGCAATGTCCATCTGAGCGAATGCCATCCCGATCACTAGAATTACTGGTAAAGGAAAAAACTCAAAGGCGACCTTCTTCCATGCTGGAGAAAGTACCGGTACAGTTAACATTGAATTCTCTTGAAGAAATTGGAATACTGATTAAAATGATAAATTGGCAATGAAAAGGCTCTATTGTTTATCTTTAGTTAATAAATCGAATCAAAAATTATTATTTCTATGATTACCAAAGTTAAAATCGCCATCATCGGTTGCGGCAATCTTGGAGCATCGATAGCTAATGGCCTGCTTTCTATCCCGGGGTTTGATCCAAAAAATCTCATTCTTACCAAACGAAATACAGCCAGTCTTTCGGAATTGCACGATAAAGGCGCACTAGTCACTTCCAATAATTTGGAGGCAGTTAAAAACGCTGAAATAGTCATTTTGGGAGTAAAGCCATATAATATCTCCCCTATTCTAAAGGAGATTCTACCTGGCATTTCTACCTCAAATCAAGTTATTATTTCACTCGCAACGGGGATCGCTCTTTCAGAAATGTATCAAGTTTTGGTACCGGAGACAGTAACGTTCAGGGCAATGCCCAATATTGCGGCTGAAATCCAAGAATCGGTCACTTGCATCTGCAGTCAAAATGCCAATGAAGATCAAATCATGTTGGTTACTGAATTATTTAATTCGATAGGCTTCACCATTCCAATAGATGAGAGTTTGATGGAAGCGGCGACGGTGCTCGGTGCTTGTGGTATTGCCTATGTGTTACGCTTTATGCGAGCGATGATTCAAGGAGGAATACAAATTGGTTTCGATTCGGTGACTGCCAGCAAGATCGTAAATCAAACTGTAAAGGGAGCGGCAGAATTGATGATTCAAAAAAACATCCACCCAGAAGCTGCTATCGACAAAGTCACTACGCCAAAAGGATGCACGATCGTAGGTCTCAATGAAATGGAACATCAAGGTTTCAGTTCTGCGATGGTAAGGGGTGTAATTGCCAGCTATGATAAAATCGCCAAATAAGTTGAGATTCTTAAAAAAAACACAAAGCTTGATTAAATACAATATTTCAATGTTAAGTTTCAATTAATTGAAAAAAGAATCAGTATATGTTTGTTTTTCTTTTGAATAATTTCACTAGTTTTGACCCGGGTGATAAACAACTTTTACTATTCTTTTTTAAAAGAAACTGATTTTTAGAGGGAAGGACTGTTTGGTACTTTTTCTTCCTCCCTTTTTTTAGGAAACTTATTTGAACAAAAAAACCCTTCGATTTTTTCGAAGGGTTTTTTTTTGGATTAAACTGAAATTTATTTATCGAATATTTCTGCAAGCTTATTCTCCAAACTTGGACCTCGAAGATCTTTTCCAATGATTTTACCTTCAGGATCAAGTAAATAAGTTGCTGGTATAGCTTCAATCTGGTAAAGAGTAGCTGCTGCTGAATTGAAATAAGCCAAATCAGATACTTGAGTCCAAGTCAAACCATCTTGCTCAATCGCTTCTACCCAAGCCTCCTTCGTACGGTCAAGGGATACCCCAATGATATCAAAACCCTTATCCTTATATTCTTCATAGAGTCTGACCACGTTTGGATTCTCTTCACGGCATGGTTTGCACCAAGCCGCCCAGAAGTCAATCATCACATATTTGCCTCTTAGATCAGAAAGCTTTACCATTTTCCCATCAGGAGTTGGTAATTCAAAATCAGGTGCAACTTGTCCCAAAGAAAGTGCGCGCATTTCATTCAGCTGCTGTTTCAACTGAATGATCATTTTATTATCCGGGTATTCTTCATTGAGCTTATCCGCCAAGCTATCAATAAACTGAAATTCATTTTTGGTATTCAGTAAGCCAATGGCTGCAAGTGTAGCAAAACTACTTCCCATACTATTGATCGTTTCTTTCACAGCTTTTGACTGTTCACTCTCCAAATCCATCGCGTCCACTTGAATCTGTTTGATTGCCTCCGATTTATTTGCGCTCATTGCCTCATAATAAGCTTCATTGAGTTTGTTCACCTTCGCCTGGTAATCACTCATCAGTTTATCGATTTTCACCATTTCTTTGGTGTCCTGAGAACCGGTGATTTCAAGACTCTCGGCATTTTGAAAATCGTAAGCCACT